>CATPCK010000779.1 GCA_955652655.1 uncultured Ktedonobacteraceae bacterium
ATTGGTTTCACCAAAACGGCAGCGCTGGAGCTGGCTCGCTCCAATGTAACGGTCAATGCCATCTGTCCCGGTTTTATAGCAACGGAGATGTTCGAGTCGATGCCAGATAAGGCGAAGGAGGCGGTTGTGGCTCGGATACCTCTCGGCCGTGTCGGTACAGCTCATGAGGTGGCTCGCGCTGTTCGCTACCTCATTGTAGATGGGGATTATATTACTGGCGCATCTCTCAACATAAATGGTGGCCTTTACTTGCAGTAACCGTTCTGGAGATGTGTTGGCGGGTTTCTGATTCCTCATCGCTACGCTCTTCGCAATGATGTTTTTGTGGAATTGCGAGAGTGGCAGCTTGCTGCTGCCACTCCCGCAATTCCCCCAGGGACCGGTTGCCGATGATGCTGCCACTCCTGCATTTCCATATGGGGTGGTTGCCGTCTGCGTCGGTGAAAAACTAGCGTACATGCCATGGCATTGGTCAGCTTGCGCTTTCATGCTGTTTTGCCGTACACTATGAGTAACTGAGAGTGCATTTGAGACGGATTTGTAAGGAATGCCGGGGCGAATGTGACTACATTGAGAGGCCAGCAGGCTACACTTTTAGCAAGAAAAGTCTGAGTGTTCGCATCAGCGACGTGACCGGAACAAAGGTCACCTATCGCGAGGAGAGGCACCTGGAAGGAAAGGAACTTTTATCTACAATGAGCAAGCAACCTGATATAACTAACCCACTTGATCCCCTTGGAACATGGCGTGCGGCGCGTGATGCCGGCCTGGAATCATGGTCCAGGATGATGATCGATTTAGTCAATTCCGAGGCCTACAGCCAGGCAACAAGCCAGTGGCTGGATACCTATCTGACGTTTTCACAGCCATTCCAGCGCATTATAGAAACCACCATGACTCAAGTACTGGCCGGACTGAATATGCCAACACGCACTGATGTGACGACCCTGGCGGGGCGTCTTACCAACGTAGAGGTGCGCCTGGACGACCTGGATGCCAGGCTAGATGACATTCAACGCGCTGTACAGACCTTACCCGCGTCAAAACAAGCGGCAGACGCAAAGGTAGAGGCGCGCCTGGATAAGCTGGATACCAGACTAGATGACCTCCAACGCGCCATAAAGGCCTTACCCACTCCAGAACAAACAGCAGACGCAAAGGTAGAGGCGCGCCTGGACGACCTGAATACCAAGTTAGCTGACATCCAACATGCCATAAAAGCTACAGCGGCGCCCAAACGCCCAGCAGGCACATCAGCAAAAGCAAAGGAAGTTCGCAAATGACCTTCTCATCTATACCCATCACTCCAACCGAGCTCCAGAACGAACTACAGCGGATTGAGCAGGAAACCTGCACATTGTTACGGGTGAGCACCAGCCGCGCAAATGTTGCCCAGACGCCCAAAGAGGTGATCTGGACGCTCAACAAAGCCAGGCTATATCACTATATTCCCGTCGTCCCCGCCGAGCAGAGGCACAAGGTACCATTGTTTCTCGTGTTCGCGCTGATGAACAAACCGTATATCCTCGATCTGCGACCAGGTAACAGCTTCATAGAGTACATGGTCAAGCAGGGTTTCGATGTCTACCTGCTTGACTGGGGAGATCCTGGCCCAGAGGATAAAGATCTGAAGTTCGATAATTACGTGCTAGATTACCTACCACGAGCCATTCGCAAGGTGAAAGCGGTCTCCGGGAGTGATGAGTTTAGCATGCTAGGCTGGTGCATCGGCGCGATTCTCTCGACGATCTATGCCGCATTGCGACCCGACGACGGCCTCAAAAACCTCATCCTGTTGACAGCTCCGCTGGATTTCACAGACAAAAAGGTGGGGGGCTTCGTGCGCTGGGTTAACGATCAAGGCTTCGATCCCGATAAGATTATCGCCTCCTTCGGCAACATGCCAGGCGAACTGATCGACTACGGAGCCAAGGCACTCAAGCCCGTCGAGAACTATATCGGTTCCTACCTGACTCTGTGGGACAACCTGAGTAACCCGCGTGTCGTGGAATCGTGGCACGCTATGAATACCTGGGTAACCGATCTCATTGATATGACGGGGGCAACTTATCGCCAGCTCATCAAAGAGTTCTACCAGGAGAACCGGCTCATTCAAGGGACGTTGGTCATTCGTGGCGAACGGGTGGACTTGAGCCATATTCGAGCTAACCTGCTGAATGTGATCGCCCTCGCCGATCATATTTCACCGCCATGCCAATCTGAGAGCATCATGACGAAGGTCAGCAGCGAGGATCAACAATTGCTGAAGGTCAAAGGAGGCCATATCGGTATGATGGCGGGAAGCGGCGCGCTAAAGTTTACATGGCCACATATCGAAGAGTGGCTCGCGGCCCGCTCTAATTGAGAGAAGAACTGGCTGACGTTGCACGACTTCTCATGAATAGAGAAACATGAGACATCCCGAATTTTTGCTAAAGCGGGGCTCTCAGGGGAAGGGATCGCCAAACCCGTAGGGGCGGGAGAGGTGAGGAAGGGGGAGGGGGCGCAAGCGTCTCCTCCTCTTCGCACCAACTTCAGGAGAGAAGGTGCCCGCGCCCGACCCCAGGTTGACCGCCAGGGTCAACCCTACTATACCACGGATCGGCTCGGCAAGCCCTGGTTCAACTCTTAAGTTGGTGCGCATGGGCGACGCAAGCGTCCCC
>CATPCK010000780.1 GCA_955652655.1 uncultured Ktedonobacteraceae bacterium
TGGCGGATGTTCTTCGCGTTGCAGGCGACGTGCCTGCAGGTGCCTGAGCGCAACCCCAATTCTCCGCACGCCCTCCTCGATTTTCTCCTCTTCAGGGAAAGCGAAGCCGAGACGAAAATGCTGCTGACCGCCTCCATCGACATGGAACGGTTCTCCAATGACGAAAGCCACGTGCTCTCTAGTGGCTTCACGTAAAAGGGTGCGTGCTCGCACATCTCCCTGGAGCCTGCACCATAGGTGGAAGCCCCCGCCTGGAGTATTGACTCGTACTGCGTCGCGTAGATGCGTCCTGATCGCCTGTAGCATAAGATCTCGTTTGTTTTGATAATGCTGGCGCAGTTTCGATAGGTGATTGTCGATCAAGCTGTCACGTTGCAATATCTCTGAGACGGCCCATTGTCCGAGCGCATTGGTGTTCAGATCAAAGATTTGTTTGTGGAGTGTGAGTCGCTCGATCATTGGTTCCGGTGCAGCCAACCAGGCTACTCTCAAACCTGGGGCTAGTATTTTAGAGAAGGTGCTCAGATAGATGACCTGTGAATGGGTGTCTAATGACTTTAACGGTTGTGGCTGTTTCCCTCCGAAGTAGACCTCTGAGTAAGGATCATCTTCCAGGATGGGCGTCTGATACCGTCTTGCTAACAGCAGCAAACGCCGCCGCCGTTCAGGTGACATTATCACCCCTGTAGGGTTCTGGAACGTGGGAAGCGTATAGATCAGGCGTGGTCTATGACGAGCTAAGATGGTCTCCAACAAGTCAACGCGCATTCCATCACTATCTGTGGGGACACCTATGACGCGAGCGCCAAGCGCCCGGAAGGTCTGGATTGCTCCCAGGTACGTAGGTACTTCAACGACAACCTCATCTCCCGGGTTGAGAAGAAAGCGACCAACTAAACCTATGCCTTGTGTTGAGCCTGAGAGTATCAGGATATGTTGTGCATCCACCGCGACACCGCGATTGCGCATCCATACGGCAATACTCCTGCGTAGACTGAGCAATCCCTCAACTGGACAATAGCCTAGAGCGCTTTGTCGCGCTCGTACGAGACCCTCGGCAAAGATCGAAGTGAGCATTTCGGCTGGGAGCAGATCTGTCGCAGGGGTACCAGCCGCCAGGGAGATAATGTCATCTCCCACAGACGCCAGTTCGCTCAACATACGCGCATCTGGTCCAAGGATTTCGCGTTCTGTCGTAGGAAGCCCGAAGAGCCAGGAAGGCCCATTCGCATCATAATTATCATCCAGGTAGTTGAACTGGCTGCGCTTCACAAGCGTACCTCGACCAACGTGTCCTTCGACCAGGCCATCACTGGCCAGCTGATTGTAGGCATTCATGACGGTTGTGCGATTTACCTCCAGTGCGCTTGCCAGTGCTCGTTCGGTAGGTAAACGAGTGCCCTCCGCGAGTTGGCCGGAGAGAATGGCTTCACGAATTTTGTCGCTAATCTGTTGATATAATGGAGTATCGCTACTGCGATCAAGTTGGATGAGCGAACATATGGATGCTGTAAAAAGTGGAAGCGGCTGATGTTGTGTTGTGTTTTGTCGCATGTCTTCCTCCTGATTGGCTCATACCAATACAGTGTATCCAATTGGGAGAGCCGAGAGCAAGGGCCAATTGGCGGTTTATGAAAGAAGCCAATGTAAGCAAGGAGTTATTTATATGGAGAGCATAGAACAACGCCTATTGACAGTGTGTAATGATCGTGATCATGGATCACATTGGATTGTGCGTGAAGCGGTCTCAATTTTGTACGATCTCTCTACGGAGAAAACCTCCTCTTCTGAAGAGTCCATACAGCGTCTGCATGATGCGGCCCAAAAATTGGTTCGATCGCACCCGGCGATGGCTGCACTTGCCGGTGCCACGAAGCGTATACTCGACACGCCAGGAGGAATCACAGAGATAGCGGCTTCAGCTGCTCGCTTACTGGAGGAAGTCGATAGCGCTACTGAGCGAATTGTTGCATACGCGCGCCCAATGCTTAAAGGAACGCTCATGACGCATAGCTTGTCTGGAACTGTCCTGGATGTGCTCATAGCCTGCAAAACACAGATTGAGCGTGTCATCGTTTTAGAGGGGCGCCCTCGCTATGAGGGGAGAAATTTGGCACAATTATTGGTCAAACAGGGCGGTTTAGAAGTTACGTTGATTACTGATGCTCAGGCTGATATTTTTCTTTCGCAATGTCAGGCCGTCGTCGTCGGGGCAGACACCGTTCTAGCTAATGGGGATGTAATAAATAAAGCCGGTACTGCTTTAATAGCATGGGCAGCGCGTGGACATAAGGTTCCATTGTATGTGCTCTGTGAAACATTGAAAATCTCCCCTCGCGCCTGGTCTGGTGGCCTTGCGCAGCTGGAGGAGAAAGAGGCTGAAGAGGTGATGGAGCAACCTATTGAAGGGGTCACGACACGCAATTTTTATTTTGATCACACGGTTTCCCGCTTAATTACCTCAATCATCACAGAGCGAGGTCCGATGGATCGGCGAGAAATCAAACAGTTGCTATCTTCGTATTGATTGTTGAGCTTGTTGCGAAAAGTTGTAGGGTGTACAATGCACATGGTTACCCTCAACATGCTCCATCTTTTAGGCGAGGTTTAGTGATGCCCTCTGGGGTACTAGCCACTTGAGTGGGAGGAATACAGACCCATGCCAATCTATATTAGCCTGGTCAATCTCACTGAACAAGGTATAAAGGAAGTCAAAAATGCTCCTGAACGTTTGCAACAGTTCGATACTGCGGCACGAGAAGCTGGAGGAAAACTGATAGGGTTCTACCTGGTCATGGGACAATATGATTATATCATCATTACTGAGGCACCTGATGATCAGACCGCTGCTCGTCTTGTTCTTGGTACCATTGCCCAGGGCAGTGTACGTACTCAGACAATGAGAGCTTTCCCCCGTGAAGAATTCGAGAGTATTGCGCGTGGTTTACACTGATGAAAAGTCGCAAATGGTACCTCGCGACATTTCGCTAAGTCCATTTGCGACTTTCATTTACAGTTCATCAGCGGGGAAGATGGCTCGCACTAACCGTTCAGGGTCATGACGTGCTAAGCGGTCATCTTCCAGATTGAGATGTTCAATAGTCACATTGGGAACAAGGCGAGTTAAGCGTGCACGATCAGGCAAAACAGACTCGCTCCTTTCCTCCGCATATGTCTTCAATACCTCCGGGATGAAGGAACCATTGTTGACGATAACTCTATCTACACGACCACCGAGATAACGATGAATTTCGTTGACGAAATCCGATGCCTTGAAGCTATCAGTTTCTCCATGCTTGGTCATCAGGTTACAGATATATACCTTTTCTGCGTCGGATTCGCGTACAGCTCTGGCAATATCGGGTACGAGCAGATTTGGTATGAGACTGGTGTAGAGATCACCTGGGCCAATGATGATGGTATCCGCACGGCGTATGGCCCGTATAGATTGAGCACAACCAGGAGCATCCGGGGGAACCAGGCGGAGTTGCTTGATAGGTGAGAGGTCGTTCGGGTTGTTGATCCCCCTGGTATCGATGTTGGTTTCGCCACAGATCGTAGTGCCGTCTTCCAGGTCAGCGCAGAGAGATGTTTGAGCAAGCGTGACCGGTAGCACTCGACCTGCCGTATTCAGGAGCTCCTGGGCATCTTCTATAGCCAGCAAGAGGTCTCCGTTATTGATATCCTGTAATCCCTTCAAGATGAGATTACCCAGGCTATGACCACTCACACCTCTCTGCTCGGCTGCTCCATCCATGTCATCAGATTGCTCAAAGCGGTGCATAAACACCTCGCGCCAGAGCGCGCCATTACGGGCTAACGCTACCAGTGACTGGCGCAAGTCTCCTAGTGGCACCTGTCGACGGAATTCATCCATCAACCTGCGCGAACTTCCACCACTATCTGACATAGTCACGATAGCAATGATATTGAACGAATATTTCTTCATATGGGAAAGAACAGAAAATGTTCCAGAGCCTCCGCCGATAGTAACAACGCGGCGTCCTGCTAGTCGATCTCCATCGCGATGGGGTCCTGGCACGATACTTCTCCTGTTGCTAATTGCTGATTGGTCGTTCACGCGATACATCCTCTTACAATACAAGAACAACACTAATCTTTTTTGTTGCCAGATATGTAATACGAATACTAGTGGGAAATCAGGTGAGTACTCCCTGACGGCGAATTACCTCAAAGATGTTAGGAACATTTCTTTTCCATAGCAACAGTCTATCACTGGACTATTCTCTTCGCAAGAATGCATAGTACACCTCGCTTCATTAGAGGTAATTTGGCCGGTTTCAAAAATTGGTATGAAGGAACCCTTGACAATTAACGATATATCGTTATAATTACTATTAAGAATACGATATATCGCATTTATGAAGAGAAAGGTAAAAATGAACATGTTTGGTAAACGATTTGCTTATGAATATCAAGGGGCTGGTGATGAAGGTTGGACTCCTCCCTGGCTACATAGAGAAAGAGAGAGGTTTGGGCCTCACTTCCATGAGGAGCGCCGCGGGCATGGTCCATTTGGACCTCGACCTCGCTTCTTTGAGATGCACCGCGGACGTGGCCCTTTTCCCTTTGGCCCGGGTGGCGCGTTTGGCCCTGGTAGTGAAGGACCCCGTTTCTTTGGACGAGGCGATGTGAAATTTGCCCTGCTTGAGCTGCTGCAAGAGCGGCCAATGCATGGGTATGAAATGATGAAATCGTTGGAAGAGAAGTCGGGTGGCTTCTATTCTCCTAGTGCCGGTTCGATCTATCCCACTTTGCAAATGCTGGAAGATCGTGGTTTCGTCACTTCTAATAATGTTGAAGGAAAGAAGGTCTATACGATTACTGATAGCGGTCGCGCCATGCTTGCCGAGCGACAGAAAAATGATGAAGAATTTGCTGGGCCTCCCTGGATGCGCCATCGTGGTGGTAAACATGGCTTTTCCCGTGGCGGTAAACATGGCTTTTCACCAGAATTGCAGGCACTGAGGAGTGAGGCTATGGAAGTTGTGCGCTTGCTGACCATTGCAGGGAGAATGTCCTTCCAAGACCCGGAGAAGATGACCCAGTTGCGTTCCGTCATTGAGCGTACCCGCAAAGAACTGGCTGATATGATCTATAGCGCTGGTTCACAACAGGAACAGTCTTCTGCCACAGGTTCTACAACTCAAACTGATGGCCCTTCGATTGAAGAGGCTTAGTCGATTCTGCAACAAGAAGGGATACTATCATCTGTTTTCTCCTCAAATGAAAACGGCCAAATGCGATAGTATCCCTTCTTGGGTTGGGCATGCTGAAATGCGCCCGTAAACTACTTCTTGTCTTGTGTAAGAATATCGATTGCGGTATACTTGATGCAACGGGTATCTCCTCGCCACTCTGTGGGCGCGGTGGCGAGGAAGTAAGATATCCCGTTCTATTTTGAGATGTTGTTTTGGTCCTCCCTTATCGATTGAAGTTAGAAATCTCCTAAATAGGCTATCTCCTTTTGATTAAATATGCTATACTTGAGTAAATTTTCAAAGGAGGTGCTGCGCTTATGGCTCAGAATCAGGATGTTCGGAATCGGGATCTTCGGATGTTGCTTTTTCGTGCTCGCTTGTTGCTTGAAGAAGGGCAGGTTGATAAAGCTTTGCCAATACTTGAAGCCATACAATATGACAATGAAGAAGAGCAGCAAGAGATCGCCTATTTTCTCGGTTGGTGCTACGTTTCAAGTAAACGTTGGGATGATGCTGCGAAAGTTCTCTCACCTCTTCCTAAATTTGTGGAAGGTGATGGAGGCGAAGAGAGCCGCATTGATCGTGTACGTCTAGCGCATTCTCTCCTGCGCCTTGCTCAAGCTGCCGTCAATCTCGGTCAATATGAAGATGCTTCACGCCACTACTCAAAATGCCTCAAAGTCCTGCAAAACAAAAAAATACAACTTCCCGAGGCCAAACTCAAGGCACGTTATGGCCTCGCTATGACCTATCTCATGCGTGGGTTGCACACCGCCGCCATCCAACATTATGAGCTTGCGCTGGGCCTTTGCCTCTACATTGACGATGATGAAGAGATGGGCCATATCTATTATGGGTTGTGTCAAGCCTATGTCGGTTCAGGAAATTTGATCAATGCCCAACTCGCTGGTGAAAAAGCTTTAGAATTGTATGAACGATGCGCCGATCGCCATTTTGAAGGCCTCGCTCATAACATGCTTGGCCACATCTATCTAAAATTAGGAGATTATAGAGCAGCATCTGACCACTATACCGAGGCCCTTTCCCTTGCAGCAAGTCATAACGGCCACAAAATGGTGATGATCAATTGTGCGTCGTTAGCTGAGGTACGCCTCGCTGAAGGTCGCCTGGAGGAGGCCAGACGCTATTGTCAGCGCGCTCTGGAGAACATCGACCTTATCCAGAATAAGGACAGCTACCTTGAGAGCTTAACCTACCTGGAGTGTGGGAAAGTTGCGCAGGCGGAGGCTCAACAAGCTGAAGGTGAGCGACGACAGCGCCTCTTAGAAGAAGCTATAGCATGGTTTGAGAGGACGCGGGACGGCCTTTCTCCATTACAAGCTTATGCGGAAGTGACCGACTTGTATGGTCGGTGGGCAGAGGTGCTAGAACAATTGGGGCGCTATGAAGAGGCACTCGCCTGTTGGAAGTCCGGGTACGAGGCTTTATCAGCTGCAAATGGTCCAGAGTTGTAATGAGTTTGTTGGCACATGCTAAGATGTATAGCAGCACAGGTAATAACTGTGTTCAACAAACTTAAACACAAAGGACTTCTATGATACAGCTAGATCAGCGACAACTTGGTGCAACAGGTATAGTTGTTCCACCTCTGGGTGTGGGCGTGTGGAGTTGGGGAGACAAAGGGTTTTGGGGCTATGGCTCAACCCATACACGCGACGATATCACTCAAGCGTATAAAGCCTGTTTGGATGCAGGACTCAATTTTTTCGATACTGCTGAAATATATGGCGGTGGCGCATCAGAGCGCATTCTTGGTGAATGTGTGCGTGAAGATGGACGCTCGGTCATCATTGCCAGCAAATTCGCACCACTTCCTACACGTTTATCTGCAAAAACACTGTTAGACGCGTTAGATGCCAGCCTCGAGCGTTTAGGTATGGCAACGATAGATCTTTATCAGATCCACTGGCCCTATACATTTCTTAATACGAACGCCTTGATGGATGTTCTGGCACAGGCTGTCCGCTCTGGGAAAGTGCGTGCTGTCGGTGTCAGTAATTATAGCGCCGCGCGTATGCGCCAGGCACATGCCCGCCTCGCTCGCCATCATATTCCCCTGGCTTCAAATCAGGTGCACTACAGCCTTTTGTATCGTAAACCTGAGCAAAACGGTGTTTTAGATGCATGTCGTGAACTGAATGTTACGCTCATTGCCTATAGTCCTCTGGAACAGGGTTTGCTCACAGGCAAATATCGCCCCGGCAATACGCGGGTAGCACCTGTAGTAGGACCGCGTCGTTTTATACCTGCATTTAGATCTGCTAATCGTCGCAAAAGGGAGCCACTATTCCAGGTGATGGCACCAATAGCAGAGGCACATGATAAAACCATCGGACAGGTTGCCCTCAATTGGCTCATTTCGAAGGATCCATGTATTGTGCCCATACCCGGCGCCAAGAATCTCAGACAGGCACAAGAGAATGCTGGCGCTATAGGCTGGCGCCTCACCGACGAGGAGTTCAACAAAATCAGCAAAGCCGCGGTATTGTAACTCAGTGAAGGCTACGGCTCTGGCTTTAAGCGTGCCAGCATTACACCAAACCAGAGTACCCAGAGGGCGAAGAGCAGAAAGGCTGGCGTCGTGAGCGCTGCCTTGCCTGCTATAGGCGCGCTCACCACCGCGACCGCGCTGACGCTCAGGAGTGCGGCAACGGCCAGCGCCGTATAGCCGAATGCGACCCACATCCCCGGCCAGAGCTTCAGACCACTCCTGACGATCATGGCGCCAAAGAAGAGGCTGGCAATGGCTAGCAATCCTCCTCCGATAGTATAGGTGACAATGGTCGTTGCTCCTGAGATGACCTGGAAATTGCCAGGGATCGCGGCATGGATTGCGAAGCCATTACTCACTCCGGCGCTATAAAGCGCGCTGGCTGTTGACCCGAGCGTATAGAGTATGATGCCCAGCAGTCCAGCCCAGGCAGCCAGTACCGCGAACCCTTTTCCTCGCCAGGAAAGGGTAGATGTACTACTGGTTTCGCTTGTACCCTGCTCTTGAACTTCTCCCGCAATATCTGCTGGTTCAAGTGAGTCTTCCTGTTGGGCATCCTGGTGCGGTTGATCCTCTTCGTCTGTTTCATCTGCTACCAGTTCAGCATGCTCCGTCTCTTCGCTGCCCAGGAGTTCCTGCGCTACAATGATGCGAAAGAGCGTGAAAGGTAGGCTGATCAGAGTGACAAAGGCAATAATTGACAGTGCGCGATACCCTAGAAATGCTATAGTATGGCTGCCAA
>CATPCK010000781.1 GCA_955652655.1 uncultured Ktedonobacteraceae bacterium
GTTAGGGACAAGCCCGTCCGCCTTCAGGCGACGGGTACATGACTGAAATAGCTCCTTGTGATGCTTTAAATAAAAAAATAACCACGTTGTTTCATGTTATTTCAAAGTGTTGTTTTATAGAGGTATACCTTATACAACGAATACGTTTCGACGTGCTTCTCAGTTGTACATCACGGGAATATTATCACGCCCTTTGAAGTTCATCTCTGTATACATAAGTTAACACAGATTGCCTATCTCGTTAAGAAGTGATATAGTCGCATCCTGACCATGTCATATCCAGCAGAAGCTCATGGCACAACCCAAATTTATGAAAGAACATAAAAGAACTATATATCCCAGGAGCGTTCACGATGAAGTTTTCAACAAAGGCCATTCATGCTGGCCAGGAACCTGACCCTACGACGGGCGCGATCATGCCGCCCATTTTTCAAACATCGACGTATGCCCAGAATGGACTGGGCGATCACAAGGGATATGAATACTCACGCTCACATAATCCCACTCGTACCGTGCTGGAAGAGTGTATTGCCGCCCTCGAAGATGGAAAATTTGGGCTTGCCTTCGCCTCCGGGATGGCCGCTGAAACTGCCATTCTCAGCCTCCTCAGCGCCGGTGATCACCTGGTCGCCTGCGACGACCTCTATGGGGGGAGTTACCGCATCTTTGAGCGGGTCATGCGCAGGTATAATGTGGAAACCAGCTATGTCCCGGCAAGCAATATTGCCGCATATGAACAGGCAATTCGTCCAAACACGAAAATCATCTGGCTAGAGACCCCAACCAACCCACTATTACGTTTGATAGACATCCAGGCAGTCGCGGAGATTGCTCACCGTCACAATATACTGGTCGTCGTTGATAACACCTTCGCCAGCCCTTACTTCCAGCAACCACTGAAATTGGGAGCTGACATCGTTGTCCACAGCACTACCAAGTATATCAATGGCCATAGCGATGTGATCGGAGGCGCTCTCGTCCTCAATAATGAAGAAGTATACGAGTCAATAAAGTTCTACGAAAATGCCGCCGGTAATGTCCCCTCACCTTTTGATGCATGGCTGACGCTGCGAGGCATCAAGACGCTGGCGGTGCGGATGCGGCAGCACGATGAGAACGCTCGCACGGTGGCAAAGTTCCTGGCAGAGCACCCACGAGTGGAAAAGGTCTATTATCCCGGCTTGCCTTCACACCCCGATTATGAGCTGGCGAAACGCCAGATGAGTGGTTTTGGAGGGATGGTTTCATTCCAATTTAAGGGTGTCTATGCCGACGTGGATAAGTTGGTACGGCGCTTCAAAGTAATCTCCCTGGCCGAAAGCCTCGGAGGTGTCGAATCGCTTGTTTGCCACCCGGTCTCCATGACACATGGCTCCATCCCGAAGGAGATCCGTGAGGCTCGAGGTCTGACCGACACACTGCTGCGACTCTCGGTTGGCATAGAGGACGCAGAGGATCTCCTGGCAGATTTACAGCAGGCTTTGGCATAACTTATAAAGAACATAAGTCGGAACGAGATGAGGTACCTGAGCAAACCCTGGAGTAATATGGGTACCTCATTTAAATGTGTTACTTTCGCAGGTGTCGTGCGATGTAATTATATGAATGGGTCTGCCTTTTCATACTATCTATTTTATTATCTGACTTATCAATAAGCGATATAAGACCCTTAGGAAGGACTGCTGGCAATGACATTTTTCACCGTCGCCCAAAGGCATGCTAAGAGGGGCATACTTCCAGTAAGCGTTTTTATGGTCATCATGCTCTTACTGAGCGCTTGTGGAGCAGACCCGCAAACACAACAGCAAGCCAATAGCAGCAAGTCCGATTTAGATCGACTGATCTCTCAAGCGCAGGGTATAGGCGTACCCGGCACTACGCTGAAACCTATCATCCAGCAAGAAGTCGCGCTAACGAATACCAGCGCTCCTCTAACCATCTTTAGTGGGCAACCCGCCACCGACTACTACAGCAATCTGGCGCGGCGCTACCAGTTGCTAGCGGTCCAGGTACGTGGCATGCAAACGCAGGTAACCCAACAATTTGACTACCGGGCGGCACTCGATATTCAAGACCTTGAGAATGCCCTCGCTCAGAGACAGGCACAAAACTTTGTTGAAGCAAAGACCTTCTCAAATCAACTGACACAATATCAGAATCAGCTAGCTAAGGCCCAGTACCCCAAAGATTATACGCAGATCAGCTATAATGCGAAACAGTCAACACTCGCATTACATTTGCTGGGGCCCGCATATGACAACCTGATGGCGCTGCAAAAGAATATCAAGCAACTGCAAGCGTCACACGTGGATACAACTGCACTCAACCAGCAGTATCAACAAGATCTTCAGCTTTTCCGCAATGCCAATAAGCCAGAGGACTTTTCCCAGCTCATCGATCAATCGACAACGCAGTTACAGGAGACAGCTGATTTCTCTATCCAGGCGATTCCCTATATTGGCGCAGCCAAGCTCCGGGAGTTCAGTGCTAATATCATCAAACTGAAACAATATGGGCAAAATACCACAAGTTATGAGCAGCATCTCAATACTGATCAGACAGCCCTTGCTCAGGCCAGGTCAATAAGTGATTATCTCAAGGTTTCATCGCAGATTGATCACGATACCTCGTCGTTACAATTTGCCCTGACTGCTGGATATGCGAGCTACCTGCTCAAACAGTACAATCAAGAGGTCAACAGCTGGGGCAACGCACACCGGTATCACGACCCCGTTGA
>CATPCK010000782.1 GCA_955652655.1 uncultured Ktedonobacteraceae bacterium
TCAGGATGCGCCTCTTTGCCATGATGTTTGTCTTGCTCGTAGAGATGCAGGTATTTGCCTGTCTCTTTGTAGTAAGTGATCAATTCTTCCAGGCAGGCATTGTACATCTTACGCGATGCAAGAAGTGTCCTCATCAAGGCTTGTTCTTGTGCCTTCGTTGGACGAAGTCTGTACTCAAACGTTCTCATGGCTCAAGTATACCGTGCTTTGACTATATAGTCAAACGGCAAGGCTAAAGCCAGAAACGCCTCACTACTGGGGCTAAAGCCCCGTAGCTTGCGGCGGGCTAAATAAAGGATATTCAAGGGGATTATGCCTATGATTTCCAGGGTACAAAAAGAGAGAGCTGCACAATTTCGCCGGTTTCATCACGAAGCACCTCTGCTGGTCTTGCCAAACGTCTGGGATGCCGCAAGCGCACGTATTGTAGCGCAAGCTGGCTTCCGTGCCATCGCCACAACCAGTTCTGGGGTCGCCGCCGCTTTGGGCTATAGCGATGGCCAACAAATCAGCCGGGACATGCTGATTGAGGCTCTCGCCCGTATCACGCGTGTGGTCGAGTGTCCCGTCACAGCAGATATCGAGGCAGGGTATGGGAATTCCATTGAAGAGGTGCTTAAGACGGTCGAAGCAGTGATTGCGACTGGCGTTGTTGGCATCAATATCGAAGATTCGCTCAAACAACAGGAAAAAGCGCTGGTAGATGTCTCGTATCAAGTTGAACTAATCAAAGCGTTGCGTGAGTTAGCTACTTCGATGGATGTGGCGTTCGTGATTAATGCACGCGTCGATGTTTTTTTACTGGCAATCGGTGAGCCAGAGAGCCGCTTCGAGCATGCAGTGCAGAGAGCCCATGCTTACCTGCAAGCGGGGGCGGATTGTATCTATCCCATCGGGATACTCGATGGCAACATGATTGCCAACCTGGTCAAGGCGATTAATGGACCAATCAATATTCTTGGTGGTCCCCCGGCGCCCACACTCCCAGAACTTGCGCAGCTCGGAGTCGCACGTGTCAGTCTTGCTGGTGGGCTGATGCGTTCAGTGCTTGGGCATTTGCGGACGATCGCTGATGAGTTACTTGAGAGTGGCACCTACAAGAGGATGAACGCCGAGGCCCTGTCAAGCTCGGAGTTCAGGTCGCTTTTTAGCAGGTAGGGGCAGCTATCTCTTCCTGTTTGCTCGGGCGCCTGGCTTGACCCTTTCGACTCAACGGGCAGACCAGCCTTCACCCATAGTCATTCTGTGATGCCGGCGCACACTCAGAATTGGGCGGCATCACAGCATAGCCACGAAGAGCCGCCATCTCACCGCAGGAGCTTGTCGAGGGTGATCGGCAGGTCGCGGACACGGATGCCTGTCGCGTGATGAACGGCGTTGGCAATAGCGGCAGCAGTACCAACGATCCCCACCTCGCCAATCCCCTTAGCACCCATCGGGTTGACGTGCGGATCGTCCTCGTTGATCCAGGTCACGTCGATTGTACCTACATCGGCATTTGTCGCAATATGGTACTCCGCGAAGTCGTGGTTCGCGTAATCGCCGAAGCGAGGATCCAGGACGCTCTCCTCATGTAACGCCATCGACAGCCCCATCGTCATCCCACCCAGGAATTGCGAGCGGCCCGTCTTCGCGTTGATGATGCGACCGGCGGCAAAGACGCCGAGCAGCCGCGGGACGCGCACCTCGCCAGTATCGATGTTTACCCGGACCTCCGCGAACTGCGCACCGTAGGAGTGCATTGAGAACCGCTGCGCCTCAGGATTATCACCGACCTCGC
This sequence comes from uncultured Ktedonobacteraceae bacterium, assembly GCA_955652655.1. Lineage (GTDB taxonomy): Bacteria > Chloroflexota > Ktedonobacteria > Ktedonobacterales > Ktedonobacteraceae > UBA11361. The sequence continues at coordinate 1,781 of CATPCK010000782.1, forward strand.
CGGTTGCTTCGAGCCCCTCGACAGGAACGACTCCACCACACTCGTCGTGCAGGCGCTCTCGCAGCCTGCAAGCTGCCTCGACGATGGCCGACCCCCATGATGCAGTTCCCATCGAGCCTCCGGCGATCCGTGCACGTGGCAGGGCGGTGTCGCCAATCTCGATATGCACGCGTTCCAGTGGGACCTCAAGCGCATCCGCTGCGATCTGGGTGAGCACTGTCCAGGCTCCGGTACCAATATCCGAAGCATCGATGAGCATGCTGTAGCGTTCCTCACGATCGACGCGCGCGAGGGCCGTCGATGCACTTCGACGTGCTGGATACGTCGAGGCGGCAACGCCCGTCCCGATGAGCCAGTGGCCGTCGGGACGCATCCCAGGCCTCGGGTCGCGCTGCTGCCAGCCGAAGCGCCGAGCACCCTCCCGCAGGCACGCAACGAGGCCGCGACTACTGAATGGATGCCCCGTCTCAGGGTCGATCTCGGGTTCGTTCCGTATGCGAAACTCGATCGGATCGAGCCCACAGGCGATCGCCATCTCGTCCATAGCTGACTCGAGCGCGAACATCCCCGGACACTCGCCAGGTGCACGCATGATCGTCGGCGGTGGCACATCGAGCCGCGCAAGTCGATGCGTGGTACGGCGGTTTGGTGCTGCATACATCATCCTCGTCGCAACAGCCGTCTGCTCTGCGAACTCCTGGATGGTCGAGGTCTGCTCGACGACGTCGTGCGCAATCGCCGTGAGCCGACCTATGTGGTCGGCACCCAGACGAATGCGTTGGATCGTCGGCGTGCGATAGCCGACCACCGCGAACATTTGCTGTCGGGTGAGTGCCAACTTCACAGGTCGCCCCGTTGCCTGAGCCGCCATTACCGTGAGAATCACGTGTGGGTGAGTGAAGGCCTTGGAGCCGAATCCACCGCCGACATACGGCGAGATAACGCGTACGCGCTCGGGTGGGAGTCCAAACGCCTGGGCGACATCGTCCAGGATCCTGTACGAGCCCTGGTTCGCGTCGTAAAGTGTGACGTCGTCATCGCTCCACGTCGCGACCGTTGCATGCGGTTCGAGCGGATTGTTGTGGTAGGTCGGCGTCGTATAGGTGCAGTCGAGCGAGACAGCCGCCGACGCCAGCGCGGCCTCGGCGTCGCCGCTGACCGTGTCGGTCTCGTAGCTGGGATTGACCTTCTCCGGCTTGTACAGA
>CATPCK010000783.1 GCA_955652655.1 uncultured Ktedonobacteraceae bacterium
GTTATATCGTAGTTATATTAACAAGCATAAGCAATGAAAAGCGGTAGAAACTGTATAAATGCAGTCGGAAAATGTGCACCATCCCTTTCAACTCTTCAGGAAACGGCTACAGAGAAAAGCTAGTCGGCATTTATTTCCTCCTGTTTGGTCAGGGAGAATACTTCTTTTGCTGCTATTATACCTATTTGCCAAAGTTGCTAGCTCTATATAACTATCTTGCCCCTCATGTCATCGACGTAGGTATTGGGCCTAATAGGAGGGTTGCTTCTCTGAAATGTTTCATCTTCTGCCAGAAGGTGTTGCACCTTGAGATACAGTTTTCCAGACGGGGCAAGGAAGAGATAGAAAATTGGTGACAGAGGAGCCGAAACCCGTCGGTTCCGGTTTTGTAAATACTGCAATTTACTATTAATAGTAAATTGCAGTATTTACATTTTTTTGAGAGGACAAGAAGTACATTTTGAAGGCAGGCATGTCATCCTATCTCTTCTCTCTTTTTTCCTTTCCCCTGACTTCTCAAAGCATGTGTTTATTTCCAATGTCTAGTGCTCCATGAAAATGAGGGAAGACCAATTTTTCATCCATCCAATATGTTATACTCTAGAGGTACTTGTATCCTTCTAGCCAGATTGCCAACACTCATCATAAAACGCCATCCTTGGTAGGTCGTTTTCTTGTGATTGTTCCTGCAGGTACGATTATAGGAGAGCAGAATACCGGGCGTGGCAGTCTAAATGGTGACCTTTCTTATCAAGACACCTATGAGACTCATTCCCCACGATTTGGAACTTCAAATAGAGAAGAGAGCAGACTAAACACCCACTTAATGAAAAGGAGCCACAGCCATGACCTACTCACACAGAAACATTGCTGAGGAGCGAGAAGAAGCATGCCAGAAAGCAAAACAGATAACCGACATCTGCGAGCACCTCCATATCGCGCTTGATCCTATTGACTGGCAAAATGCTGGAATGCGGGCGCGTGTAACAGTGAATACTATTGAAATATCTGATCTCTTGGGCCTCGGTCAACCGAATAGCGATTCCATTCTACGTCTCGTTCAAATAAAACTGTTCGAGCGCACTGCTCTCGAAACTATTCGCGCTCGACCAGGTTGCAAGGCTTTGATCTGGAGTCCTGTTGCTGTAGTGCAACCACAAGCGTTTTTGAGTCTCTGGATCATCACGCTTGAGACTGATGAGCGTATAGCTATCGCTGAATACATCAGAAATGGGCAGCGGGTCTATGAACATTACGAGATCGATAGGAATGATAAGCACTATCTCGCAAAGCTCTTTGGGCCAGCTCATACAGGTGAGTATCAGCTTGGTGATACGGTCTCTATTGAGGAGCATGCGCGTACATGTACTGGAGAGATCGTCTACATTCTTCCACCAAACGAGGCATTCACTCACCACATACATCCATCAAAGGGCCGCCATACCATTTCGGGCAAAGTATACTCGAACAATGGCTCATCAAGGTATATTGTCGATTGTCATGATAGTTTTCCTCATATTGTCAATCAGTGGCAAGTCTCAGTTGAATAGGCGAAGGATAGGAGCAGATGGCAAATAACGAAGCAAGGCAGGACCTGGATAGACAGAAGATGAGAGATATCGGTCGCGTGTTGGGCTTCTTCAGTGCCTATTCAGAATCGCAAACTGGAATTGCAACGTACCACGCCGAGTATGACGCGGCCTCCTTGTGCGATCCCAAGGTACTCAGCGACCCAAAGCTGCTCAAGAGACCTAAGAAAGATCTTGACCCTCACGTTATCTATCTGAAAGAAAATGACTGCCATTCTCTCTACACGGAAGGGTGGAACGAAGGGCATGCCCAGGGAACTCAGGCATCTGAAACCAGCGACCTGGAGCTTATTGGGGAGATCGCAAGCCTTGCTGGGTGGCTTGCCCCTTTCTACACCGCTTATACGACAGCGGAAAACGATGCGCGTGACTGTAAAGTCTTCGGTGAGGTACGTACCCACTTCATCGTCAATTGGAGACAAACCGGAGGCGATAGGCGCAGGCGGAAAGGAATCTGACGCAGTCTTCTCAGTCAAAATGACCTGTTGGTGAACCCCTCATCCATGCCTAGATGTTCCTTATAAGTTGGGCATGCATAAGGGATTTCCCAGTGGTATCTTCTGCCCTCCGTTTGCTGTGGTCATGTGCCGTGGTGCGCCTGCGTCGCATGACGTTTCAAATCTACAGTGACCTCCTATGTTTCATTACGTAGATGCTGCCTGTTTCGCTGAACAATCTTCTAGTCCTTCACCGTGAGCTAGTCACTTACTGGAGAAACAAATTCCAGTTCTCGATATTCAAAGTCTAGAGGTGTATCATCCCCTGGAAGTTCCACATAGTAGATGTAATATGGTTCAGTACGTCTTCTACCCTTATCAACCGACCGAACAATACCTATGGTGCCATCGAGAGTCGCTGACCCACGGCCAAACCCGCTCTCCATGATACGCACCCGATCACCGGCTTCAAATGCCTTAGAACTCATAGTAATACTCCTTTGCTCATGCATGCACATTTGCAGTGTATTGACCTCAGCTTTTATGATCTTTGAACAAGTTGCCCAGTTGTATGACCTATTTGGTAAGAATCCTCTTCACCTTTTTAGAGTCCTGTCCAAAGGGCTTTTGTGGATAAAGAGTTAAGCGATTGCTCCCTGTCTACACGCCTTCTCTCTTTGTCCCTTCCCCTGTAGCGTGGTATCCTCAGCCTGAGAGGTGATGGGTTCTATGTAAGCGTCTTCATCAACATAGGCGGAAAAAAGTTTGGTTTCGTTAGTTTCATCTATGAGCACATACACGACTCCCCCATCGGCTGCGTTTATCCTTCCTTTCTCTCCTGTGCGTTTGATATGCACATAATCACCCTCCTGAAAATAGGTTCCATCTACATTTGTTTCCATAGCCCTTTTCACCTTTCTCAACGCGTTGATTTTTGTACATCACCTGCTTTAATAGTTTATCCTTCCACACACTTTTGTTCATCATGTAATGTATTGCCGTCTAAGTATGTAGCATGTGATACATGGATTTACTCTCGTACAAGGGAGAATGAAAGGAAATACCATTATTGGGTCGCAGGAGTCAGGATATCCAAACCTTAAATGTGTATGGTAAGAAAAAACAAAAGACGTTAGCTTCAAGGTATTGACGCAAGCGAAGACCGATGTGTGTGACAAGGCCGTCTTTTACACCTTGCCTCATCACGCCCTCATGTATGCCTGCATATCGTTATTGAGAGCGACGCTTCCTGCGACGTTGTGCCATTGCCGCTTTTCGCTTCAGGCGAGCTTGAGGAGTCTCATAGTGGCTACGACGGCGCGCCTCCGAGAGGATACCCGCGTTCTGAACCTTGCGGTTGAACCGTTTCAGCGCGAGTTCAAACGAATCACCAGGATTCAGGAGAATATCACTCATGAGGACTACCAACTCGACTGACGACGATTGCCTCGATCTGAGGAACCTTGAGACTGGAAGCAATTGCTACAGTATACTGGCCTGTCGTCTCGTGGCTGGAAAGGAACTTGCGCCTCGTTCCCACAGCTTGCACAAGTTGCGGTATACATCTGACGTGGTTCGCGCTCGCGAAAACCACCGTTGCGACCATTACCAGATTGCTTCCGTGCAGTACGGCATTCTGGACATCGGCCTGGATCATTGGTAAGTCCACGGCTCGCATAAAATTCCTGCTCGCCAACTGTAAAAGTGAATTCCTGATTACAATCGCGACAATATAGGGTTCGATCAGTCAATGACATGTATCTTTCTCAATCCTTGGGCTTACGGCCCATAAACATTTCTGTATTGTGCAGCTTCCAACAGACAATCTACTCTGAGCAACAATACACTATACAGCATTTTCCAAGTGTACCACATAGCTCCACTGAATTGTTGGCTCAATATACCATTGAGGGCATTTCCTAACTCTGAACAATAGAGTAAACGGACCTCAGACGAGGCTAGTACACAATGTCAACCCGATAGTTGTGTA
>CATPCK010000784.1 GCA_955652655.1 uncultured Ktedonobacteraceae bacterium
GAATATGACGTATCCGCACCGCCGAATCTGTCTTGTTGACGTGCTGTCCGCCGGCCCCTGTCGAGAGGTACGTGTCCATTTCAATATCTTCGGGACGAATCGTAATCTCGATCGCATCCTCTATGTCGGGCATGACCTCGACCTTAGCAAACGAGGTATGGCGGCGATGTGCAGCATCAAAAGGCGAGAGACGGATCAGCCGGTGAGTCCCTATCTCTGATCGCAAGTGGCCATACGCGTAGCGGCCCCTGATTTCGACGGTGACACTTTTAATGCCAGCTTCTTCACCCTCGCTGTAATCATAGATTTCCGTGCGGAACTTATGCTGCTCCGCCCAGCGCAGATACATGCGTAACAGCATTTCAGCCCAATCCTGTGCGTCGACACCACCGCTGCCAGCGTGAATACTCAGAATCGCGTCGCGCTCGTCATGCTCTCCGCTCAACATCAGCGAGAATTGCAGTTCCTCAACTTTTTTCTCGATCTCGGCCACCGACTGCGCCACCTCTTCCTGCATCTCTTCATCTGGCTCCTCCTCCAACAATTGAGCCAATCCCAGCAGGTCCTTCAGTTGCGTGTCAATATCTTCCCACGTGGTGACCTCTTCGCGCAGCGCGTTCAACTGCTGCATTTGTGCCTGAGCCTTGCGGTTATCGGACCAGAAATCCTCCGCCATGCTCTCGGTCTCAAGCGTGCTTATTTGCTTTTTCTTAGTAACCAGGTCAAAGACGCACCATAGTTTTCTGGACGCGTCCTTGTAGTCGTTCAATTTGAGATGTTAGTTCATTCATGTCGTATATTGTAGCACTTTTTGAGTGTTTAAGGTACATCTCTTTGGCCCGCTCTTTTCACCTGTCGGCTGTAGAGGTGTTTCTGGCCCCTATTCTATCATGTACAGGTGGCAGCACGGCGTTCCTCACCAGGGGATGCGCACCTGTTTTCTTTTGCACAGGTTTCTCGCTGCTACTGCGCTGTGCCACCCCATTCACATCAAGTGCAAGGGGTGCTTCGTGCAGTGCAACCGCGATAACATCGTCCATGCGTTCGACTGGCACAAAACGGATTTCGCGCAGAATTTCACGCGGCACATCTTCCAGGTCTTTCATGTTGCGTTTCGGAAGGATAAACGTCTGTATCCCCGCGCGATGGGCCGCCAATACTTTCTCTTTGAGGCCCCCAATGGGCAGGACGCGTCCACGCAGCGTGATCTCTCCGGTCATGGCAACATCGCGACGTGTGGCCCGTCTGGTCAGCGCTGAAATCAGCGCCGTTGCCATAGTGATGCCGGCCGATGGTCCATCCTTCGGAATAGAGCCTGCGGGCAGGTGCACGTGGATATCGTACTTCTCGTAAAAACGTGCCTCCAGACCGAATTGACCCGCGCGTGAACGCGCGTAAGAGAGTGCCGCCTGGGCCGATTCCTTCATCACGTCGCCGAGTTGTCCCGTCAATGTCAGGTTGCCCCGCCCATCCATCAACGTCGCTTCCACAGTGGTCAAATCACCGCCTGAACTGGTCCATGCCACGCCCGTTGCCACACCTATTTCGTCTTCATCCTCCGCCTGCCCATAAAATTGTCTCTGCGGGCCGAGATAATCAGGAATCTTCTCTGCCGTAACTTTCGTTTTCGTCCGTCGACCCTCCGCCACTTTGCGTGCCACTTTGCGCATCACCGAGGCTATCTCACGTTCCAGGTTGCGCACTCCTGCTTCAAACGTGTATTCACGGATGATGCGATGCACTGCTTCATCATGTATCTCGACGCGCGACGGCTTGAGACCATGCTCGCTCATCTGCTTAGGGATGAGAAACTGGCGCGCGATATGTAATTTCTCTTCTTCGGTGTATCCCGGAAGCTCAATAACCTCGAGGCGATCGCGCAGCGCGGCAGGAATTGGGTGTAAAACATTGGCCGTCGTGAGGAAGATCACCTTAGAAAGATCGTAAGGAATCTCCAGGTAGTGGTCCGAGAAGGCATAGTTCTGCTCCGGATCTAGCACTTCTAAAAGTGCCGCGGAGGGGTCGCCCCGGAAGTCTGCCCCGATCTTATCGATCTCATCCAACACGAACAATGGGTTGGTAGTCCCTGCCGTCTTCATTGTCTGCAAAATACGACCCGGCAACGCCCCCACATACGTGCGGCGGTGCCCTCGAATCTCGGCTTCATCGTGGACTCCTCCTAACGATAGCCGCACAAATTTACGGTTGAGCGCCTCGGCTATTGAGCGCCCCAGGGAAGTTTTACCCACTCCCGGCGGCCCAACAAAGCACAGTATCGGGCTGCGCATCGTCCGCGAGAGTTTACGCACCGCGATATACTCAAGAATGCGCTCTTTGACCTTTTCCAGGCCGTAATGATTCTCTTCGAGGATGTTCGCCGCCTCCCGTATATCCAGTCGGTCGACCGTCGCCTGGCTCCAGGGTAGATTAACTAGCCAATCCAGGTAGCTACGCACTACTCCCCCCTCGGGCGCCATTGAGGGTATGGCATTGAGCCGCTCCAACTCTTTATTTGCCCGTGCTCTCACCTCGTCAGGCATTCCACTGCTGAGTATCTTCTCGTGCAACTCTTGATTTTCACGCATGGTCGGGTCGATCTCGCCTAATTCCCGCTGGATTGCCTTGAGCTGTTCACGCAGAAAATAATCGCGTTGCGTTTTATCGACCTCTTGCTGGACCTGGTTATGAATCTGGCTCTCTAATTCCAGGATGTGTAATTCTTTTGAAAGCAGGATGCTAACCTTTTGCAGTCGCTCTTCAACATGAAAGGTTTCCAGGTTATCCTGGCGTATCGCGATAGGCGGGTCAATTGATGAGACGATAAAATCTGCCAGCCAACCGGGCTTGTCGATATTCATCGCGGTTATATAAGCTTCATCCGGGAGCGAATGGCTCAACCTGATGCATTTCTCAAAGAGCACGAGGACCGCCCGCATCAAGGCCTCTATGGCAAGCGTTTGTTCCACATCTTCCTTCACCGCTGCTAGCCGCGCTCGTATAAAAGGCGTCAGTTGCGTATACTCCAGGCATCGTAAGCGCCGTCGTCCGCGAATGAGCACACTGGTTGTACCGTCAGGCATCTTCAGCAGGCGATCAACAGTCCCTTCTACTCCAACATTATAAAGATCCTCGGGACGTGGTTCTTCGAGTTCCTCATCGAGCTGTGTCACCACAAAAACAGTGCGATCTGTGCCCATTGCCTCTTCAAGCGCTTTCATCGAATTGTCTCGCCCGACCAGCAGTGGCACAAGGATATTGGGCACGAGCACTGTATTGCGTATAGGTAATACAGGCATTTCAAATATTTCCGGCTCGCTCTCCTCCGCTTCGACCGGTGCCCCTTCTACTGGCTCATGCTCGCCTTTAGGCCGCTTAGTAGTGGCAGCCAGGGTGGTTTTCTTCATAATACTCTGTTCTTCCCTCTCAACGGGTAACGTTAATGGTTCCGCCTATTGGTTCTCCAAATTATAACGTACGAGCCATAGTGAAGCAACAAAAGATGTGCTTTTATATATACGTCTGGCGAAGTTGATTTGGAATATGTATGGTTGAAGGATGTCACCCGCATATAGCCGGCCAAAGTGGTATAATACACAAATATCGATACTTGTGGATCACCCGACAGAACTCATTGAGGAGTACTGGCCATGCTGCATTTCATGCGCCGCTCTCTCCTGTTCCAGTTATTGAGCGTGTATCTGCTCTTTGTCATCGTCGTGCTGCTCGGAGGCCTGGGAGTCAACGCTGCGGTCGCGCAGCAGCTAAGCATTGACGCCCAGGCATCAGACCAGGCACTGGCACAGGAGATCGCGGTTGAGACCAACCTCCATCTGCTCGACGCCGAGAACTCGCTTGTCGCGCTCAGCAAACTTACGGTAAAGGCCAATACGCCTGTTGCGATGGAGAGCATCTTCCAGGCTTTCCTGGCCGCTCGCAACGACGTGGATCACATTTACTTTCTCGACCCGCTGGGCGCCATAAGCGTCTCCTGCCCACAGTTGCCAGGCCAGTGCCAGGATAGGTTAGTGGCGGAGTTCTCGCCGCCCAATGTCATCGAGCGGGCCATTGCCCCCCAGCTCCACCCTCACCCGGTCTTCGAGGTGGGCGCTGTGGTTGAACCAACCTTCAACGCTGGCGTCATCATCGCTGAACCTGTACATGATAGCAGTGGGAAGTTAGTCGGCATCATAGCAACCAACTTCTCACTTGGCGATCTCAGCGAACCCCTGAAGGCCGTCGTCAAGGCGCAGCAAGATCAGGGCCGCCGCCTCATGATCAGCCTCATCGACGATCGCGGTGAACTCATCGCCACCCCAGACCCCGGGCGGATCTTGCAGACGGTCCTGGATGAGCTGCCGGGCGCCGACCAGGCGCTGCACGGCAACGTGGCTTCCAGTCAGGGACCGGGGCCAGGTGGCCAGGACTGGCTCTTCAGTTCCGTTCCCGTCCCGGATGCCCACTGGGCTGTCGTCGTGCAGAGGCCTGCAAGCGAGGCGCTGGCCGTCATCGCGCAGTTCCATCTCTGGTTGCTGGCAGCAGCGCTGCTCTTCGCCATCGGCGGCCTGCTGTTCTGGCTAATACTGCTTAGCCGCGTCATCCGCCCCCTTCATACACTCGCCATCCAGCACCAGGCACTGCCTGCCTCGGAGCAATCTATCCCGGTACATGCCACCGTGCTCTCTGGGCGTGATGACGAGGTTGGCGACCTGGCACGCTCGCTTGTCCGTCTGGAGCTCGACGGGCTGGAAAAACTTGGTGAACTGCGAACCCTGCTCGAAACGTCGAACGCCGTGGTCGGGTCGCTTGAACCACACGCCGTGGTCAGAAAGATTATTCGCGAGGTGCGACGGCTGGTGGACGTGCAGGCTGCAGCGGTGCTCCTGCCAGACGAGCACGGAGCGCTGCGCGTGCAGGTCAGCGATGGCCATAGTGAGCGCTACAACCATATGCTCTCCCTCTCCCCTGAGAATGCCAGTTCAACTGCCGTGCTGGCACTACGCGACGGCAAGCCGGTGCAGAAATTGCTCGCTCCCGAGTGGCCAGTGCCATCGTTCTCCTACGACGAAGGATTCCGTGCGGTGCTGGCGATCCCGATCATCAGTCGACATGCAGGAAGTGTGGTCCTGCTCGTGCATCGCACCGAGCCCCATCCCTTCAACCAGAACGAGATCGACTTACTGCTGACGTTCGCCAACTACGCTACACTTGCCTGGGAACACGCGGTGCTCTACGAGCGCAGCGATGAGCGGCTCCGCGAGGTGGCACAAGAGAACGAGCGGCTGTACCAGCGGGCCTCGGAGGAGAAGCAGAAGCTGGAGGCGATCATGGGCAGCATGAGTGATGGGCTGGTGCTGACAGGCATCGACGGGAGAGTGCTGTATGCCAACCTGGGAGCCAGTAATATTGTGGACCTACCAGGCGAGGCGCTGGAGCGTCACCACATCAGCGCGCTCTACAATGCGCTGCGCAAGAGGGCGGTGGACCCTGCGGATGGTGAGCGCGCCCTTGCTCAGGCTGAATCTGCTGATGCCACGGAGTTGTTTGTTGAGATCATGCGCTATGGTCGGCGCCGTGCCATCCACTTGCGACTGTTCGACGTGGGTGACGAGTCAGGGCGAGCCATTGGGCGCGGCCTGCTGCTGCGCGATGTGACTCGTGAGCGCGAGCTCGATGAGTTCAAGACGACGTTGCTGGCAGCGGTCGGCCATGAATTGCGTACGCCGCTGGCAGCGATCAAAGGCCATGCCTCGACGCTGCTTCAGAAAGACGTGACCTGGTCACGTGCTGACCAGCACCATTTCCTGCAGACGATCAGCAGCGAAACCGATCGGCTGGCGCAGCTCGTCAGCAACCTGCTTGACCTCTCACGTCAGGAAGCCGGGCTGCTCACCCTCAATCGTGTACCCACCCGGGTGCAGGATCTCGTAGTGAGGACCATCGAGTACCTGAGTTCCCAGGGAGTCACAATAGCTTCGCATATCCCCGATGAACTGCCTCTGGTCAACGTGGACAGCGCGCGCATAGAGGTCGTGCTCCACAACCTGGTCGCCAATGCGCTAGTATATGGTGCGGGCGAAGTGCGCATCACTGCTGAGAGGCGGGACGATAAAATTGTCGTCTCAGTTTCGGACAATGGGCCTGGCATCGCCCCCGACGAGCTGCCACATGTGTTCGAGCGTTTCTACCGGGCGCTGCATGGCCGCCAGCAGCGTTCTGGTGGCACTGGCCTCGGACTGGCCATCTGCAAAGCCTTCATTGAGGCACACGGAAGCGTCATCTGGGCGGAGAGCAGCGTGCAAGGAACGACTATCTCATTCTCGCTGCCGCTCGTCTCGTCGGCCATAGTCGCAGTAGACGTTGAGACGATGGCAACGGGACCCTCAGCAAAGGAACGGAGGGGCGTATGACGACGAAGGCGAAACGCATTCTGCTCGCCGAAGATGAAGTGGCCCTGCGCGATTTCGTGAGCCGGAACCTGCGCGCGCGTGGCTTTGAAGTACTGGAAGCGAGCAATGGGTTGGAGGCTATGGCCCTGTGGGAGCGGGAAGACCCCCATCTGCTGATTCTGGATATCATGATGCCGCGCATGGACGGCCTCGAAGTCTGCCGCCGCGTGCGCGAGCACTCTGCCGTGCCCATCATTGTGTTGACTGCGCTGGATGCTGAAAGCGACAAGGTCTCTGTGCTTGATCTCGGCGCAGACGATTACCTGACCAAGCCCTTTGGCGTGGAAGAACTCCTGGCCCGTGTGCGCGCCGCGTTGCGTCGCACCCAGTGGGAAGTGATGTTGCCCACTGGCGACATGAAACGATTTGGCGATCTCGAGATTGACCTGACGGGGCATATCGTGCGACTTCGAGGGGAGGAGGTGCGGCTATCGCCGACAGAGTTTTCTCTTCTGGGGCTGCTTGTCTCCAACGTAGGCAAGGTACTCACTCATCGCGTGCTGCTGCAGAGTATTTGGGGTCCTGAATACGGCGGCGAGGCCGAGTATCTGCGTGTGTATATCAACCGTTTGCGCCAAAAGCTGGAGTCCGACCCTGCCCATCCGCGCTACTTACTCACCGAGCCAGGCGTTGGCTATCGCTTTGTTGCGCCGGAAACCAGGGGAACTCGCAAGCTCCCTCCTCTAGCGAGCAACAGTAGCGACGAAGGTGCACACGCCGACAACGAATAACGCTGTCCCTACCCTACTTTAAATCGGCTCCGTCAGTTTGCCAAGCTTGTCGGTCAATCTGACGTTCTCGGAAGAGTCCACCGGGCAGGCGATGACCGAGACCACGTCATCTGCCAGTGCCCGTTTCAATGTAGGCAACAGTTCTTCCGCGCTCTGGATGCGATACCCTTTCGCCCCAAAGCTCAGCGCAAAGCGCACAAAATCCGGATTGCTAAAGGCGACATGCGAGTGACGTCCCAGTTCCAAATCCATCTTCCATTCGATCAAGCCATAGCTCTCGTCCACCCAGATGAGTACGACAAAGGAGATGCCCTCTCGTCTCGCCGTTTCCAACTCCTGGGCATTCATCAGAAAACTGCCATCACCCATCACCGCCAGGACCTTGCGATCGGGATACGCCAGTTTTGCCGCGATCGCTCCCGGAAGTGCGAACCCCATGGTCGAAAGACCATTGGAGATCAGGCAGGTATTGGGTTGGTAGGTCGGGTAGAGCCGTGCCATCCACATTTTGGCTGCACCCGTGTCGGCAAGGACAATGTCAGATTCGCCCATGGCTGCGCGGATATCCAACACCAGACGCTGTGGTTTCACGGGGAAAGATGTCTCCTGTGCCCCTTGCTCACGTTCCTCCTGCAGCACTGCACGGATGTGCTGACCTGCCGCGCTCAGGCCGGATGTGGGAGACAGTTTCTGCGCAAGTTCTTCAAGCGTTAGAGCAATATTGCCTTCGATGCCTACCGCAACTGGGTAGTAGGCATCGACTTCTGCGGGAAACGTGTGAATGTGGATGATCTGCTTATCCGCCTGCGGGTTGATCTGGGCCGGGGAGAACTCCTGTAACTCATAGCCCACGCAGAGTAACACATCGGCCTGGGCAAACCCAAAGTTCACGTAGTCGCGAAGCATAAAGCCCACCGTTCCTAGCGCGTTTGGATGGTTGTCGGGAAAGGCACCCTTGCCCATGAAGGTCGTTGCGACCGGAATATTGAGCTTTTCCGAGAAACGTACCAGGGCTTCCTGAACGTGAGCTCGGGCGGCTCCGTGCCCGGCAAGCAGCAGGGGAGCCCTGGCCTGTTGCAGCAGCGTCACCGCCCGAGCAATCTGTGAGGGAGAGGGGGCGGCATCACGGACAATGTTGACCGGAAGCGGGTGGACACCTGGGGATGCTGGCATCGTCTCGATATCTTGAGGGATCGCCAGGTAGACGGCTCCCGGGCGCAGGGTTTGTGCCTGCTTGAACGCTTTGCGCACCATTTCTGGTACAGCCTCCGGAGTGAGGACCGTTTCAGCCCACTTGGTCACCGGCCTGAACATGTTGACCAGGTCAACACTCTGGTGCGACTCTTTGTAAATACGGTCGAGGCCCACCTGGGCGCTGATGGCCACCAACGGCGCGCTATTCGTGGTGGCATCCGCCGTCCCCAGCAACAGGTTGATCGCACCCGGCCCGAGTGTGGCGCTACAGACCCCGGCCTTCCCGGTCAGGCGTCCGTAGATGTCAGCCATGAAGGACGCTCCCTGTTCGTGGCGTGTCAGGATATACCGGATGGATGAATCGCGCAGCGCGTCAATGAAATGAATGTTTTCTTCACCAGGAATGCCGAAGATATACTGGACTCCTTCGTTTTCGAGGCACGTGACGAGGAGCCTGGCCGTCGTCGACTCGGGTTGTGCTGTCATCGCTTTTCTCTCCTTTTAGTCATGAATACACCAACCACAAAGATGGTCGGACAACATCACAACGCCTTCAGTAACCTGCTACTGAAAGGACTGAGAGAAACCGTGCTGCAAGATGCGAGGCGCGGCTGCCTTCCAGCCCGATCTTCTATCTGCACAGAAATTAGTACGACCGGGGCAGGCCGAGTACATGCTCACCCACGTAGGCGAGAATGAGATTGGTCGAAATCGGTGCCACTTGATACAGCCTGGTCTCCCGGAATTTGCGCTCGATATCATAGTCAACGGCGAGCCCGTAGCCTCCGTACGTCTGCATAGCGACGTTGGCCGCCTCCCAGGAGGCATCAGCCGCCAACAGCTTCGCCATATTGGCTTCGGGTCCACATGGCTCCCCCCGGTCGAACAGCTCCGCCGCCCGCAGTCGCATAAGGTCGGCAGCTTCCACACGGATGTAGGCCTGGGCAATGGGAAACTGGATGCCCTGGTTCTGGCCGATAGGACGACCAAAGACATGGCGCTCCCTCGCTCGTTGCGTTGCCCGCTCCACAAACCAGCGGCCATCGCCAATACACTCGGCAGCGATGAGAATGCGCTCGGCGTTCATGCCATCCAGTATGTAGCGGAAGCCGTGCCCCTCTTCGCCAATGAGATTCTCGGCTGGCACCTCCACGCGGTCGAAGAGCAGCTCGTTGGTCTCGTTGTTGATCATGACGCGAATTGGCTTCATGGTAAGTCCATGACCGAGTGCTGCGCGCAGGTCTACGAGGAAGACCGAAAGACCCTCAGATTTCTTCTTGACGTGATCGAGCGGAGTGGTCCTGGCAAGCAGAATCATCAAGTCGGAGTGCTGCACGCGCGAGATGTAGATCTTCCGGCCGTTTACAACGTAACGGTTGCCCTGGCGTACCGCCGTCGTTGTAATACTCGTGGTATCCGTGCCTGCTTCCGGTTCGGTCACTCCAAACGCCTGCAGGCGCAGCTCGCCACTGGCAATTTTGGGCAGGTAAGCCTGCTTCTGCGCCTGGGAACCATGCCGCAGGAGTGTCCCCATTGTGTACATCTGCGCGTGGCAGGGCCCGGCATTGCCACCGGATCGATTGATCTCCTCCAGGATGATCGACGCTTCAACGAGGCTCATACCCCTGCCTCCGTACTCCCTCGGGATAAGCGCCCCCAGATAGCCAGCCTCCATCAACGTGTGGACAAAGGCTTCCGGATACGCTCGTTGCTGGTCGAGCTCTCTCCAGTAACTTTCGGGAAACTGCTGGCACAGTGCGCGCATAGCCAGCCGCAGTCCCGTATGCGATTCGCTTGGAGCCATACTTCCTCCTCAGTTTCTCAACGAGCGGTATCACGAGCATACGTCTCCTACTAGGAATGATAGCAAGCGAGAGACAGCGTTCTCTCATATGCGGTGGGCGGCAGCTACCTGCTCGCTCCCACCAGGAAACCGCTCCGGTACATAGATGTACCCTTCCATCAGCCGCCGTGCGGTACGGGCAACGGAGACCTTTTCCGCGTGCCAACTCTCTCCATCTTTGTGCATGCGAGCCTCCAGGGCCAACACACCAGAGGGATGCCCCAACCTGACGTTCCCACTTGCTCGTGCCTGGTCTGAGACAACTTCATGCACCAGCGTTCCCGCTATCCCTGCGGCGATGGTGGTACAGATGGCACCGGTCAACGCAAACGCTCGGTGCAGGCGGCCCATCGACATGATCCTGGCGACCAGGTCGATCTCGCTGGCCTTACATAGCGCACCATCCAGTTGGATGTAGGACCGCGGCTGTGTCACAAAGGCGATCTTCGGGACCGAAGGCACGCTGCGTGTTGCTTCCTTGATACTCCCTGCCAGTCCTATTGCCACCCCGGACGCCGCCCGGATCGCCTCGATGCGCTGCAATAATCCCTGGTTGGTATCGACCTGGTCGGGCAGATCCTGCCCACTCAAGCCAATTTCCTCACAGCGGCAAAACACCAGGGGATTGGCGGCATCCACGATCGAGACCTCGATCTCCCCTATTCCTGGCACAGCGAGAACATCCCTGACCCGTCCTGTTGGGAACAGTTTCCCCGTGACCGCGCCGCCCGGATCGAGAAAATCCAGCACGATCTTTGAGCCCGTCCCCGGCACACCAGGGAGGGCATACTCGCCCTCTGGCTCAAACCGACTATGTCGGCTGGGCACATGCGCGACGGTCACCTTCCCCGTGTTCGTATTGAGAAAACGTACCTGCGTCAACGGTTCCTGGCAGGTGATCAGTCCTTCATCGAGGGCATAGGGGCCGACGGCTGAGGAGATGTTGCCACAGTTGCCCCGCATATCGATCAATGGTTTATCGATGCTCACCTGGCCAAAGGTAAAGTTGACATCAATACCCGGCTGGGTACTTCTGCTGATGATCGCTGCCTTACTGGTCAGGGAGGTGGCACCTCCCAGCCCATCGATCTGGCGGCCATACGAGTCCGGACTGCCAAAAGCCGCCAGGATGGCCCATGTCCGCGCTTCGGGGTCCGCCGGAAGGTCCTCGTCCCAGAAGAAGAGCCCTCGGCTGGTGCCGCCTCTCATAATCACTGTGCGAATTTTTGCTTGCATTTCAATTTCCTCACCTGGTAAATCATACGCTCACGTGGAGCGGTTCATCACCCTCATTGTTCTGCTCCTGTTTTTGCTCTCGACGTGTCTCCTGGCAGAAGGCGTGGGATCTTGGGTGCCTGCCCACGCTTGTAGACCATGATGGTGCGCTTGAACGTGATGACGATCGTTCCGTCCTGATTGTAGCCGCTGGTCTTCACTGTCACAATGCCGACATTCGAGCGCGACCGTGACTCCCGTTTCTCCAGGACCTCAGACTGGGAGTAGATCGTGTTGCCCTCGAAGACCGGGTGGGGGAGCTGGACCTCGTCCCAGCCCAGGTTGGCGAAAACGTTCTGCGAAATGTCAGCCACGCTCTGCCCGGTGACCAGCGCCAGCGTAAAGGTCGAGTCGACGAGCGGCCTGCCGAATTCGGTTTGTGCCGCGTAGTGGTGGTCAAAATGAATCGGGGCGGTGTTCTGAGTCAGCAAGGTGAACCACATGTTGTCCGTTGTCGTCACCGTTCTTCCCAGTGGGTGCTGGTACACATCGCCAGTCTCGAAGTCCTCGAAGTATCGGCCTTGCCAGCCCTGTTTCGTTGTCATGCGTTCGTTCCTCCTTCTTGCTAGCGTTAGATCACACGCTCGGCCCGCAGTCGGCTGATCTGCTCGTCCTGGTAGCCAAGCGAGCGCAGAATCTGCTCCGTCTGCTCCCCCAGAGCCGGGATGGGGTCCATCCGCGGCTCTACGTTACGCATCGTTACGGGTGGGAGCAATGCCTGAAGTTGCCCTACAGGAGAATCAACCTCACGCCACCGCTCGCGCACCTGCAGTTGTGGGTGTTCCCAAAACTCCTGCATCGAGTTCATATGAGCGTTGGCGATCTGCGCCTGATCCAGCCGCTCGATGACCTGGTCGATGGTAAGCTGACTGAACACGGCATCGATCATCGCATGCAACGCCAAGCGGTTGGCAACCCGCTTGGCGTTGCTGTCGAAGCGGGGATCGGCCGCAACCTCGGGCTGTTCGAGCACGACTGAGCAGAACAGTGCCCACTCGCGTTCATTCTGGAGGCCCAGGTTGACCTGCTTGCCATCGCCAGCCTGGAAGGGGCCATAGGGCGCGATAGTGGCGTGGCTCGCTCCATTGCGGGGTGGTGGAGTGCCACCATACGCCGCGAAGTACGCTGGATAGCCCATCCACTCCCCGAGCGCCTCGAACATCGAGACCTCGAGCATCGTTCCTTTCCCCGTCCGTTCGCGCTGGTAGAGCGCCGTGAGAATCCCCGTGAAGGCATACATACCGGCTGCAATGTCCGCAATCGAGATGCCAACTTTCGCTGGAGTTTCAGGCGTCCCCGTCACGGAGACGAGCCCCGTTTCGCACTGCACAAGCAGATCATAGGCCTTCTTGTCGCGGTAGGGTCCCGAAGCGCCGTAGCCAGAGATGGTGCAAACAATGAGGCACGGGTAGCGCTGTGCCAGTTCCTCGGGGCCAAGACCCAGTCGCTCGGCGGCCCCAGGGGCAAGGTTCTGGATGAACACGTCCGCGTCCTCCAGAAGCTGGAGGACAATCAGCCCGGCCTCACGGTGCTTGAGATCAAGCGTGAAACTCTCCTTGGAGCGATTGAGCCAGACGAAGTGGCTCGCCATCCCCCTCACGGTCTCATCATAGCCACGTGCAAAGTCCCCAACGCCAGGGCGCTCAATTTTGATGACGCGCGCTCCCAGGTCGGCTAGCTGGCGCGTCGCAAATGGGGCCGCGACTGCCTGTTCAAGCGAGACGATGGTAATTCCCTCTAACGGTAACATCAGTAAAACCTCCTGACGGCAACAGCAGGATGACCTCTCTTGCATGCAAGCGTTGGGACAGTGTCTTAGCTTTCCAGGCGACCTTGGAGGTACAGCCAGCGGACAAACTCTTGTCGCATGCGCTCCGGATCAGCCTCATGATAGGCTCCCTGGGTATACAGGGCTCTAAGTGCAAGGAGGCCATCAATCTGGTCAAGGGAAAAGCCTGCTTGTTCAAGCTGCTGCACTTCCGTCGTTGCTGGGTAATTCTTTTTGGGTGCCATGGTTGGTCTCCTTTCTCTCAGAGCAGCCGGGAGCGTGCATCACGCCCGGCGACGCCCGTATTACACTCAAGCATTTTTCCCTCGCCACGTCGTCTTGACAGATGACGAGCTCAACGAGTGAATCAGTCACTCACTTGATCCGGTTGTCGCAAGTCGCGCCAGGACACGGTCGACCATTTCGCCGGACAGGCCGAGATAGGCTGCCGGGTCGACCAGTTTCGCCAGGGCAGTGCGGTCAAGAGAGGCGGTGATCTCCTCGTTCTCCCCCAGCAGATCGAGCAATGACCGTCCACTGGTGCTCACTTGCCGGCTGATATCGTACACAAGGTCATGGGCTCGCTGCCGCCCGAGATGGGGTGCCAGGCCCATCATCACGGCTTCGGTACAGATCAGACCCTGGGTGATCTCCAGGTTGGCCCGCATCCGCCCGGCATCGACCTCCAGGTCCGCGAGTAGCGTGCGTGCCTGCTGTAGCGCGCCACTGGTCAACAGGAAGATCTCGGGCACTGCTATCCATTCAATTTCCCAGGGGCCGGTGGAGCGCTCGTGATCCTCGACCATCGCGTCAAGCAGGGCCGCCACGTTTTGCCGGACCATCGCCATACAGGCGTGAATGTAATTGCAGGAGATCGGATTGCGCTTCTGCGGCATCGTACTGCTGGAGCCACGATCTTTGACGTAGGGTTCGTACACCTCGCTGACCTCCGTTTGCATCAGCAGTTTCACATCGGTCGCGATCTTTCCCAGCGTCCCGGTCACCAGTCCCAGGAAGCAGCCGACCTCGGCGATCCGGTCGCGTGCCGTGTGCCAGGCGATCTCGGGTTGACCGAGCCTAAGCTCCGCCATCAGCCCCTCCTGAACTTCCAGGCCGTCAGTGCCGAGCGAGGCCAGGGTGCCCGCGGCACCACCAAACTCGCCAACCAGCACCCGTGGACGCAGCTCTGCCAACCGCTGCCGGTGCCGTTCAATGGCCGCGAGCCAGGTGGCCACTTTGTAGCCGAACGTGATCGGGACCGCCTGTTGCAAATTGCTGCGACCCGCCATCGGTGTATCGCGATAGCGGCGAGCGAGATCTGCCAGGTGACCGGAGATGGCCGACAGGTCATCCTCGACCAGCGAGAGCGCCTCCCGGATCTGCAGGATCGTGGCGGTATCGGTGATGTCCTGGGTAGTCGCTCCCCAGTGGCTATATTGCCCCAGATCATCCGCACAGGCGGCCACCAGTTGCTGCACCACTGGCAGGACGGGATAGCCGATCAACTCCGTCTGGCTCTTGAGCTTCGCCATGTCGATGATATCGAGTGTGCATCTGGCAGCTATTTCGTCGGCAGCTCTTTGAGGGATGAGGCCCAGGCGAGCCTGCACGCGTGCCAGTGCTGCCTCGATGTCGAGGTAGCATTGCACTCGATGCTCGTCCGAGAAGACCTGGCGCATCGGTTCACTGCTGAAGATATGGCGGAAGACGGTCGAGTCGATTACAGTTGCAGTCATAGAAGTTCCTCTCCTTTTTGCTCCCCGGATAGACAACTATACTTGCCCGCGAGTCTTTCCCTCTTGTAGCCGTGCAAGCCGGGCATCGTCCTGTTGGAGCTTGGCCTGGGCCCTGCCCAGCAAGGCTTCGATAAGTTCTTTCGGCCAGATCACTACTCCATCTTCATCCGCCATGACCAGGTCGCCATCGCGGATGATGGTCCCGCCGAGAGAGACCGAGCCGCCGACGACCACTGGACCCAGTTTGTGTGATGCGGCCGGTGTGACCCCTCGGCACCACACGCTGAACTGCTGCATCTGGCGAATATCCCTGGCATCGCGCACCAGGCCATCCGTGACGAGCGCGACAATCCCCAGGTGCTGCATTTCCAGGGCCATCAACCCGCCAATGGTCGCGGTACGCGAGGCGACGCCGCCCGCGACGACCAGGACCGATCCGGGCTGGATCGAGGCTTGCATTGCTTCGCGCACCGACAGGTTGTCATCCTGGCTCATCAGAGCAACGAAGGCAGGACCGACGGCTCGTACACCTGGCTTGAGCGGACCGATCCAGGGAGGAAGGACGCCTTGCCCTGCGGTCGCATCCGACGCGAGTGTAGATGCGAGCCAGTCGGGAAACTCACTCATTGCACTGTTCCTTTCAAGACGCCTTCTGTGTTGTATCTCAGCCAGTGTTGGCCGCGCTCACTCGCGATGACGGCTCGGGAGCTGGCTTCGAAGCCGACTCCCGAGCCGTCAGGGCTGAAAGATTAGCTCGCGTTCATCGCAAACTCGTTGGTGTAGGTCAAGCTGAGATCGATCTGACTGCCCGTCGGGATCAGTTTGCTGGCATTCTCAACGCTCAGCACCGACTCAGGTGCGCCAGTCGGCATTACCCCGTCCGGACTGAAGATGGCCAGCTGGTTTTGCAGCGCCGTCACATAGAGGGCTTTATTGCCTGCGTAGTAGTCGGCGGGCATTTTGTCCGCGATCTCCGCCGCCGTATGCGTTTGCATCCACTTCAGCGTCTTGACGTAGGCGTTCACCAGC
>CATPCK010000785.1 GCA_955652655.1 uncultured Ktedonobacteraceae bacterium
GCCGATCCCGGCCAGGTCGAGAACGCGCTCCTGAATCTGGCGATCAACGCGCGCGACGCGATGCCGAATGGGGGAAGACTTGTTATCGAGACGGCCCGGGCAGAGATCGATAAGGACTGTGCCGCCGCCTACGCCGATCTCGTGCCCGGCAGGTATATCACTCTCGTGGTGACCGATACCGGCACTGGCATGACCCCGGAAGTACTGCAGCGCGCCTTCGAACCCTTCTATACGACGAAGGGACCTGGCGTGGGCAGCGGGCTCGGTTTGAGCATGGTCTATGGCTTCGTGAAACAGTCTGGCGGCCATGCCCAGCTTCACAGTGAACTTGGGCATGGGACGACCGTGCGCCTCTACCTGCCGGAGCACGCCGGCGACGCGAGCGCCGTGGCGGAGAGCGCCTCCGCTTCGATTGAGCGTGCGCCATCGGGGGAGACTGTCCTCGTTGTCGAGGATGATCAGCGTGTGCGCCGGGTCTCTGTTCGCCGGCTGAAAGAGCTTGGCTATGCTGTTATTGAGGCTGATAGCGGCTCCTCTGCACTGCTTGTCCTCGATCGCAAAGCACCGATCGACGTGCTCTTTACTGACATTGTGATGACTGGCGGCATGACGGGGATCGATCTCGCGCATGAGGCGCGGCGGCGGCGCCCCGAGCTAAAGGTCCTATTCACATCTGGCTACGCCGAACCCGCGGCGGTCAAGGTCGGCATGCTAACGACGAATGTGAGCTGGCTCGGCAAGCCCTATAACATCAACGAACTCGACGCCAAACTGCGCGAACTGCTTGCGCACTGAGCACCGTCGACAGCGTTCAGTTTAGCCAACCATCACGGCTGCGGCGAACACGTAACCGGCACCCCGAACCGTCTTGATAAGCCTGGGATTGCTTGGGTCGGGTTCGATCTTCTTGCGCAACCGCATCACTTGGGTGTCGACACCCCGGTCGTAAGCAGCCCATTCCCGGCCCTTGACGAGGTCGATCAGCTGATCCCGGTTCAGCACGCGATTGGGATGGCGGGCGAAGGCGCATAACAGCTCGAATTCTCCGGCCGTGAGGGGCACGAGGTCGCCAGTCTGTCGTCGCAGCTCGCGTCTGAGCACGTCGAGCCGCCAGCCTTCGAAGACGAGCACCTTGCTGGCATTCTCATCGGCGGCCGGGGCGGGCACAGGCGCAGCAGGTGCGTCACGCGGACCTGCTGCCCTGCGCATGACAGTCCGGATGCGAGCAAGGACCTCTCGTAGTTCGAAGGGCTTGGTGATGTAGTCGTCCGCCCCGGTCTCGAGCCCGACCACGCGGTCAATCAAATCGCCCTTCCCAGTCAACATGATGATCGGGATTTCAGAGCGTTGTCGGATATGACGGGCGAGAGAAAGCCCGTCCTCACCCGGCATCATCAGATCGAGCAGAACGAGATCTATCGCCTCGCGCGCAAGCACGGTGCGCATGCCAGCACCGTCCGCAGCGTCGCTCACCTTGAAGCCCTCCTCGACGAGATAACGCCGCAGCATGGTCCTTATGCGGGGCTCGTCATCGACGACCAGGACATGGAGCGGGTCAGTCATCTAAGGGCCGGGATCGAGCCCTCCTCGGGGGAAAAGCGAGCATGTTGAAGCTGTCACAATGCGCCATATTTCACCTCCTTCGGATATCAAAAGCCACGGCTTCTGGCATCAACCGGTGACATGGCTTCTCTAAACCTAGTCCTCGCCGGACCGATTCGAGGCCCGCCACCATGAGGAGGAGTTTGATCGATGGATGCACAAGCCGTTTCTAACGCCAACGCCAAGAACGGTCTAGCGGGGCATCCTGGCGCTTCTCGACACGAAACCTCCCGAGGGTTACGCCAACTGGACGGGTTCGCTCATCGCCCGGACGTTTTGCGACATGCATGAGCAATATGTCTGGCGGTTCCTTCGCGCCCAGAAGATCGACCTTTCGGGTCGCACATCCTGGTGCGAGAGCAATGATCCCGAGTTCGTGGCTAAAGCGGCCGAGGACAATTTGTCCACTCACAAGCCCAAGCGCGACATGTGGCTCGCTCGTCATAAGAACGTGACCTTACTATTACACGCCGACCCACGCCTCCCTTGATTTGATGTATGAATAGTATGAATGTTCAATATTGCTCAGACATCTGGAACGGCCACGTTAATTGAGAGACCCCCAAAGTTCGGTCATGGCCCCCGGCTGGAGAGGCTAAATCTTCTTGTTGGGAGGCGGCGGCGATGGCGCACGATGACGATCACCCCGAATGCGAAGGTTTTTAGCCCTTTACAGCGGACCACCGGGACGAAAACAGTCTATGCGCCGCCCGGCAAGGGCCCGGCGTTCCAGCTTGGCCGCGCGGCAGCGGGCGAGGATGAGTCCCGACGGGCGGGTCTATGTCACACGCTGCTTAATCTGCCAGGAATAAAGCAGCAAGACGGGGACGGCGTGGAGAAGGTGGATGTGCCAAAGACACGGAGGGACCTCGCCGACTATCTTGGCCTAACGATCGAAACCGTATCCCAGACATTGACCAAGCTGAAACAAGACGGGTTGATCGCACTCGCGGCGGCCACCCGCATCGAGATCCGCGACCGCGGCCAGATCGAGGAGCTGACCGCCGACGAAATCAACACGAACGTCTAAACAAATGCAA
Organism: uncultured Ktedonobacteraceae bacterium; assembly: GCA_955652655.1. Taxonomy (GTDB): domain Bacteria; phylum Chloroflexota; class Ktedonobacteria; order Ktedonobacterales; family Ktedonobacteraceae; genus UBA11361. Next base: position 2,643 of record CATPCK010000785.1, read on the forward strand.
GCGGCTAAACGAGAACGGTAATGGAAGAAACCCGCACACGTCGGCCCCCGGCCACCAACTGCTCGAAGGATGCGACAAGAGCGGCAAGGGTGGAAACGCCTTCACTGACGGCGTACTCCGGCTTGCCGGCCCGGCGCGCGCTCGTCGTGGGAGCGGATTCTGAAACGCTGCAGCTGTGTCGTGATGCCCTGGAGAGTTCTGGGTTCGTCGCCGACGCCGTGGATAGCGGCATTGCCGCGGTCGTTGCCGCGCGCGCGAGCCCTCCCGATCTCGTCCTCGTGGACGTGCAGCTTCGCGACGTTCCTGGCTGCGAGGCGATCGCATGGCTCCGATCAAACCCGTCGCTGCAATCAACGCCAATCATTGTCCTCACCACAAATGCCGAAGACGACGTGGTGTCGGCTTTTGCACGGCCATTTGCCTCGCTGCCGAAACCGGTATCGCCCGCAGCGATCCGACGCACAATTCGCGAAGTTCTCGAGGAGGTTTCCCCGAATCGATAGGCCCGCGCGAAAGCCAGACATCTGCAAAGTCATAATTTGGTTCGAATGGTTCGTCGGCAAAAAGGCCAGGATCTTTGTGTAGTCTTTAGTGGATGATTTTGCGTCGGCCGTCAACGCCGTAATGAAGACCGGGCCGAAGCCTCCTCTTCCACCTCGGGCGAGAGAAAGCCCGTCCTCACCCGGCATCATCAGATCGAGCAAAACTATATTTATCTCCTCGCGCGTAAGCACGGTTCGAATTACAGCGCCGTCCGCAGCGTCGCTCACCTTGAAGC
>CATPCK010000786.1 GCA_955652655.1 uncultured Ktedonobacteraceae bacterium
CACAAAGCCGTCGACGAGGATGGTTGCCGGGATCTCACCGGGGCCTGCGCCCATGCCAGCCAGCACGTTGCGGTGCTCATCGGTCATGATGCGCGTGCGATCAACGTAGGCGACCATCAAGTTGTCGTAGGCGGGGAGGAAGCGCGGCGGAGCCGGAGTATCAGGGTCTGGTCGCGGGGCGTCGGGCAGATCGAAGAGCTCCTTGCCCGCCTCGCTGCGGAAGGTGCGCAGCTGTGGGCGAAGCCCCTCCACCACCGTGCGCAGCCTGGTCAGGCCGGACCACTGCTGGACATCCATGACCGTGGCCGGACCGAACGCCGCGAGGTACCGCAGGACCAGTTGGGAAAGTTCAGGGGCGGACTCCAGCGGGCGGCCGAGCCAGGACTCGGGCAGGGCGTAGGGGAACGAGCCGTTCTGCCCCCAGGTGCCCCGGGCGGGAGATGCACCAGCGGAAGCAGGTACCTCACAGAGTAGGCCAGGGCACGCGCGTCGCGGTCGGGCCAGCGCTCACGAAGCCGCTCACGCAGCTCGACCGGGGTCAGGGGTCGTTCCTCAAACAACGCTCGACCGACGGCCACCAGTTCGGCGAGATCCATGCCTGCGGTGGAGTGGCCAAAGAATCCCCTCTGAGCGCGTTCCAGAACTGGTTGTAGGGCAGGACGCAGCCACAGGAGGTCGCGGGCCGTGACCAGGTGGAGGGTGTAGCGCATCATGGTCGAGCGAACCACCTGCCGCGCATAGAGCTCCCGGGTAAGCGTGTTGCGACAGAAACCTTCCAGCCGCGTCCATAACCCGATATAGGGCGGGTCGGGCAGTTGGGACTGCAGCCCGATCAGTCGCTCGATGGCTTGGGGTGTTATATGGAGAAAGTTTTGTCAAGGGTTTGCCACGATTCTTGGTGCAAGAGCGAGAATAAGATGAGCTCAAAGATAAATCAAGCCGAATTGGCCTTCGTGCTGATATTAGGGGTTTGCCCAAGATTGGAACCAAAAGCTCGTGTTGGAAATCACGCTGCCAGAGAGGGGAAAGCAACGACGCAAAAAATCGTGATAGCGATCCAGGCGACCACTATGAGGTAGCGAAAGCGCACATCAAAACGCCCCAGAGCGGCGTAGGCTCTATCCATGTGTCTATGACCTCCAAAAAATTCATTTCAAGCGATACGGCATATCAGTATGAACCAGGCATGCGCCAAATTCGTTCACTTCGGTTATATCAATCATGACTCCTTCTGGTAACGGGAGTGAGAGCGTCACCAGGTGTGGTTTTTATGATCCACCGTGATGACGACATTGCCCTTTTTGTGTCCTGTGTCGACGTAGCGGTGAGCCTCGGCAATGTGTTCCAATGGATAGCGTCTATCAATGACCGGTTTTATCTTTCCCGCCTCAATCAGCTCTTTGAGGAATTTTAAATCTTCAGTCTTTTCGCTTGCTGCCCCAGTTATGACTTGCTTGCTGCTTCTCCTGGAAGTCCATCGCCCTCGAACCATCTGTGAGAGCCCAGGGTTCGCTAACAGATAGCGTCCATCGGGCTTGAGCGATCGTAGACTGCGGGGAAACGAACTCTTGCCGACTACATCAAAAATCACATCATAGGTCTCCCCGTTGGTGGTGAAATCTTCCTGCGTGTAATCAATGACCTGATCTGCGCCAATCGAGCGCAGCATCTCCAATTTCCCCGTGCTGTCCACGGCCGTCACGTCAGCTCCGAAGGACCTGGCAATCTGCACGGCAAAGGTCCCGATACTTCCACCTGCACCAAAGATCAAGACCTTTTATCCGCTCTGGACATTTCCTTGCCTAAGAAAATGCCAGGCATTCAGTCCCCCAAGAGGAACGGCGGCGGCGGCTTCATAGGTCATCGTGGCCGGTTTGATGGCCAGCATTCCTTTTTCAGGCAGGCAGGTGTACTGGGCATACGCACCCAAACGCAAACCGGTCCAGGCAAACACCTGGTCTCCTTTCCTTAATCGTGTGACGCGACTGCCGACGGCTTCAATTTCTCCGGCGAGCTCCTGTCCCAGGATGATGTTTCTTGGCCTGATAAGACCCAGATAGAGTCGGATGGGAAGCCGGAGCCAGATGGGGAGGCGTAAACTGCGCAGCTCACAGTCCGCTGTGGTGACGGTTGTCGCATAGATTCGTATCAGGACTTCATGGTCTGATGGCGAGTAGGTTTCTCCACCTCTTTGAGCTGAAGCACATCCGGTGGTCCGTAGTGTGTGTAGACAATGGCTTTCATGAGTCTTCCTCCATGCAACTGGTCTGCTGGTGGGGTCTTTGAATCGGTCTGCGTCATAACGATGCTCCTCTTTCTCACGCTGCCAGATCACCTTTCCTGTGCAGCAACATTTCCAGTAAGACGTGCGTATTCTGCGAGAATGCTCACAAGATGACTTGGTCATGGAGTACCGAGCTGGCAAACCAGGTCGGCACTCCGCACACCGATGGCGGCCAGGAGAGAGGCCGCCGTCGGTGTGCGATAGCGTTCACTCCGCGGCGAGGATGCGGTTCTCCGGCCTTGAGGTCTTCACGTTCTTCACACCGATCACGAGCAGGTAAAGGACCATCGAGATCTCCGCGAGTGCTGACGGGATGGTGACGAAGGCATGAATCTCTTTGCC
>CATPCK010000787.1 GCA_955652655.1 uncultured Ktedonobacteraceae bacterium
GCCGATGATGATGCCAGCTACTGGCATTACTATTTCACTCGGCAGTGGGATGCAAAAACTCTCGATAGCCATAGCCAACACTATACCAGCCAGGCCGGTAAATCCATAGAGATTGAAAATCCATACCGTTATTGCATTTGTTAGATTAGTTAACAATGAAATGGCCTCCTTAAGTATCTTACAGACTTTTGTGTCCCATACTAGCACATTTCTCTCTACGCGGCTAGGCTATAGTACAAAATCACAGGACTTCTGAAAGATGGTAGTAGTGGGGAGGCTGTCGTAAGGAAAGAGGATGTCGGTAGGGCTCGACATATTGCGTCGAGCCCTACCAATTGTTTAATAATCCTGATCCTCTTCTTCGTAGCGTGATGCGCGGCGTTGTACGGATGGAACGTCTATCTGCTGCGCCAGTTCCTGACGCAGGGGATCATCTTCATACATATACGGTGCACGTCGAACCAGGGGATTCTTGAGGCTACCTGTAATGATTTCCGGATTACGAAGCTGAGCTTCGAAGCGGGGATTACGGGTCATAGATTCGTTTGACCGCCGCAATTGGTCAGTTTGCTGCTCTCGGGATCGATAATAGGTTTCCTGAGAGGTTTCGGTGGCGAGGCTCTCGCTAGCTTCGGGCAATGCACGCCTATAGCCTGGTGGAACTGAAGAACCATCGATAGTTCGCTTTGAACGATAATGATCTGGTCCCTGGGGATGGGGTTTTTGCGCTGGTCGATTGACCCTGGGTCGATACTGCTCCGGTACCAGCTTTTGTACCGGGCGCACAGTCGGAAGCTTTTTGGATGGACTGCCTGGGTACACTTCAAGGTCATCGTCATCATATTGTTGGGCAGCTTCCTGGCGTGCGGCACGCAAAGCAGCGGTCTGGTGCCGTGCACGAGAGGAGGTTGGTTGGTAGCCAGGAAAACCTGGATAGCGCCCCTGACGCGCTGCGTTCGGATTACGCGACGGAAGCGCGTTACCATTGCCTCGTCCATAAGGAACTAAAGGGGCAGATTTTGGTTGCCGAAGCTGGCGAAGGGGATATTCTGTAGTGCGTTGACGATATGCTTGACTCTCCGATACCGCTGGCTGATTCTGCCTTGTTGGAGGCGAAAGAGGGTAAGACGGGACGAGATTTCGTCCTGTCGATACTCTATAATTACCCTGATGGTATTCTGCAGGCGGAAGCATTTGAGCTTCTGTTTCGTAAACGTCCTCCGGAACCTCAAGATATTCATATTCGTGGATTTGCGCCAGGGACATTTCTTCTTGAACTTCTGCCCTGAGTTGATCTTCATGACGGCGAGAAAAGTAGGAAAATAAGACCAGGGAAATTGGGATGCTTAGTAGCAAAGCCGCCAATCCACCTATCAACCCACCAAGAACTAATGAATTCAACGTGTTACCATACCAGAGGACTACTGCAGCTCCAACTATCAACACCAAGGCCACAGCGGCAGCTCTCATCAACTATCTCCATTCTGGAAACCCTTAGCAAACCAAAACCAGGAGGTACCTGATACGAATGCTTTCCATCCTGTGTTTCAGCAGATGTTATAAGGTTTTTTCAAACACCTTCCAGTGCTATAAAGAAAGAAAGTCTCGTACCATGAATATACCATAATTGAGTAAAGAGTACAAGTGAATCACAAGATAATTCTGTATTCAGGACAGAAATACGTATACAAAACGGGTAAAATGATATAAAAAGATGAGGTGATGTACTTTTTGTTTTTTGTGATTCTCGCTAAGAGGAATTTCATTAGTACTTTTGGTATATGGAGAAGAGGATAACAGAAAAGACTACCTCAGGGGTATGCGCTTTGTAATGATATCGAGATGCGCGTACCCCTGAGAAAGCTGGTTGACGGCTTTAACAGAAAGAGACGTTTTTACGCGGCGTGGCACTGGCGGAAAATGGCGACGACCTTTCCCTGAACCTTCCATTCTTCATCCCATTCACTCCTGGGAATAAAAATAGGCTCTAATTCAGAATTAGCTGGTTGCAAGCGCACCCTATCGTGATCTTTCTCCCGGAAGAAGCGCTTGAGAGTAGCACTACCGCTCATACCCTCTTGTAAATGAACAGCGACGACAATATCACCGTTATTGCAGGTGTCCTGAGGTTTGATGACGACATAATCACCGTCACAAATGTGATCTTCGATCATGGAGCGGCCTTCTACAATCAATGCATACGTGTTGTCATGCTCCAACTCGCGGCCAACGTCGAGCATTTCCTCGGGATCGCTAGAAATTTCGAGAGGCTGACCTGCAGCGATTGAGCCCATGACCGGGATACCAGTAACTGTTTTGATCAGCTTGATGCCACGACTTTTCTTGGGCTGGCGAGAGATAAGTCCCTTTTTCTCCAGCATAGTGAGATGATAGTCAACATGACCGGTGCTGGCAATTTGCAGTTCACGACCAATTTCGCGATTGGTAGGTGGCATCTTCTCCATCTTCATGTAGTTTACAATAAAATTGTACATTCTTTTTTGAATGTCGGTTGCTTGATCTGATGACATAGTGCCTATTTCCGCCTTTCTGTTTCGGCCTCTTTTATTGTAGCCAGACTACAAAAATAGAACAGCCATTCAAATCTATAATAGCATAACATCTTACGCATTTCAAGCCTTTTATTGAACGTATTTTCCGAATATTATTTCGTGATGCAAAAAAGCGAGATTTTCCCGTTGAGGGACTTGGAATAGTGGGCACATTTTGCTATACTCTCCATTGAGAGTAGGACAAGAGGGCAATTGCTCATGGTGTAGGAGATTGCATTGGGAGTAGGGGATGATGCGGTGATTTGCGCCTACCCCTCGAATAAGTGTACAATGAATAAGTCTTACACTTGAAAAAGAAAAAGGGTGTATTGTAGAGGCGTCAGAAATTCGACGGACCCCAGCCATAGAAGAGGGAGTTCATAATATATGGTTGAGATGACAGTTGAAAGTGTGCGTATAAATCTGGCCACGCAACAACGAGTGGTCATCTTGAAAGCTACTAAACAGGAACGCTACTTATTTATCTGGATAGCACATGCAGAGGCATACGCAATTGCCGTCGAACTTCAGGGAACGACATCACCCCGTCCGCTGACACATGACCTGCTCAAAAACGTCATTGTGGAGCTCGGGGCAAAAATAGAGAGCATTGTCATTTCAGACCTGATAGAAGACATTTTCTATGCCCGTATCGTGTTGGATGTTGCGGGTAGGCATGTGGAGGTCGACTCACGTCCTAGCGATGCTATTGCCCTCGCTGTCCGTGCAAAGACGTCTATCTTTGTTGAAGAAAGTGTCCTGGAGCGTGCAGGTGTGGCCCTTGAAACGAATGAAGAGCAGACGTTAACGAAGGCGGAGCAGAGGAGAGACAAAAAAGAGATCGACCAGGACAATCTGGATGCCTATCGCGACTTTATCAATACACTGGATGTGTTAGACGAGTTCGGAAAAGATTAACGGGAAAAAGGAAGAAAGCGTCCTCCAGTCGTTGCACAACGCTAGTATAGTATAGCTTTTAATATGCGCACCAGGAAACGTGACAGCAATCCGTAGGCGAAGACTGCTATCAGGGTATAGAGCTCCAATGGCAGGGGAAAAGGTAAGGTTATGTGCTGGAAGATGAGACGGATGGGCAACACGAAGATACTACTTATGGTATAGACGATAGCTACCCAATCAGCATTGCCTTGAATGTTTATTAGCTTGAGCATGAAGCGAAGCAGTAGCAAGAACTGTACAGCAACCAGGAAAAGCCCCACAAGTGATGGAATGGCGCTATGCCGTCTATGCTGTATACGTGGGGCCGCAGGTTGAACGGGCTGAGGAGGATAGAAGGGGTAGATTGGGTACGCACCTTCAGGAGGTAGCTGCCCCTTTTTCCGCTTATGAGACGCAGGTACAGGTGGTAGCACAGGATAAACTGGTGCTGCCGGCGATTGATAATAAGGGCTGGTGGGTACAATATTCAGGCGAGGGAATGGATGTTCGACGGGTGTTGGTGCAGGCAGCGCTCCATTAGGGCCTACCTCCATCCACATTTCGCCAGCAACGCCTGCTGAGTCGACCGGCGGATGAAAGAGTTTGAGCGGTTCGGTCGGTGCATTGTGCTCGTCTGACCCGTGATAATACTCATCTTGAGGTTGTGAACCGTACATCATTGTTTACTGCTTTCCAGGTACAAAACAGCTCATCAAGGCGACCCGACCCCTGCCTTCTCCATCTAGCGCATGAGTCTACCCTACAACCTACTACTATAGTATACGTACGCAGCAATGTTTCTGAAATTCAATTTGAAAACAGTACTAGTAACGGGATAGCACATCTTGGTATGTTTCTCGCCGCTGCATGAGATGAACGTTATTTTCATCAACCAGTAATACGGCTGGACGGGGGACAAAGTTATAATTACTTGCCATTGGTAGGCAATATGCGCCACTGGTAGGCAACGCCAGGAGATCTCCTTCATACATAAAAGGCAGCCGCACGTCCTCAACGAGTATATCACCTGATTCGCAATAGCGTCCAGAGATACAGACATTTTCCTGGAGTGGTGCGTTGGCTTTATCGACAGCAAATGCTGTATAGAGAGCGCCATAGAGGGCGGGACGAATGTTATCGGCCATACCTCCATCGACAAAGAGATAGGTTATACCACCTGGAGTAGGCTTGCGCGCTCCAACGCGGTAGATTGCGACGCCTGCGCGGGCAATAATGGAGCGTCCGGGCTCGATGACAAGGGTGGGCGCGGGAAGAGGGCTGCTGATTGCAGTTAAGCCACGTTGCATGCTGAGTTGGAGGTCACGAGCCAATATTTGCACAGCGAGAGTTGCACTATTATCCGGGGTATCAATGGCCCAGCCACCGCCAGGGCTGATCTCCTCCGGCCACCATGCTGTCTCTGCGTACACTTCACCAACAAGCTGAAGGAGTCGCTCCAGGCATTCCTGGTACGGGCGAGTCTCTCTCAACATCGTGCCGCTATGAGCATGAAGGCCCAACAGGCGCACAGTTCCTTCGCTCAGGATGCGCAAAATGGCTGATTTCGCCTCGCCATTCACGAGGGGAAAGCCAAATTTGGAGGACGCGTGACCGGTCTGGAGATAGCGGTGTGTATCCGTATCGACAGCGGGAGCGACACGAACCAACACGCCTGGTTGCTTTCCTTTCTGCCCGGTCTGTCGCACCATGCGAGTCAGGCGTTCCAATTCGGACCAATTATCCAATACAATGCGTCCCACACCTAGCTGCAGTGCCAGTTGTAATTCGTCTTCAGATTTGTTATTGCCATGAAACGAGACACGCTCCATGGGGAAGTTCGCCTGTTGCGCTACCAACAACTCACCGCCAGAGACGACATCAAGTCCCATGCCCTGCTCAGCCATCAATTTTGCAATGAGCGGCGACAGGTACGCTTTGGAAGCATAGAGTATCCGAACTGGAGAAGCATGATAGTGTGTTGCAAAGGCGCGGAAATATTGCTTGCAGGCATTGATAATGGTAGTGCGGTCGTATATATAAAGCGGAGTGCCGTATGCTTGCGCCAGGGCCGGAACAGAGTGATTGGCTATATGAAAAATGCCATCTTGAGAGATGGTTGAGGCGTCAGGCAAAAGATGGGACAGGGCTATTGTCGTCATATGATTGTACTCTTGATTACAGGGCCACTTTGTGTAATTCTCTGCGTATTATACTTATTAGAGGGTTATGTTACAATGGGTCAAAATAGTTTGTGATGAGGAAGAGAGGGATTCTGCATTTATGACACAAATTGACAATCAGTTAGAGAAGATGCCAAAGGAAGAGGCCGGGCGCAAACCACGGCTGCGCTTTGCCCCAAGCCCGACGGGTCTTATGCATATCGGCGGGTATCGTACGATGCTCTTCAGCTGGCTCTATGCCCGCCATACAGGTGGCACATTCATTCTCCGTATAGAGGACACTGATGTCGCGCGGACGGTTGAAGGGGCGGTCGAGTTTCTCCTGGATGGGATGCGCTGGCTGGGTATAGATTACGACGAGGGACCTATCGTGAGTGGGCAGTATGGCCCTTACTATCAAACACAGCGCAAGGCAATCTATCAACAGTATGCTCACCAGTTGATCGAGTCCGGTCATGCCTATCGTTGTTATTGTACAGCGGAGCGACTGGAGCAGATGCGCAATGCCCAGGCTGCACTGAAGTTGCCGCCACGTTACGACCGGCATTGCCGTTACCTGACTGAAGAGCAGCGCGCGGCGAACGAGGCGGCTGGCCTCAAGTACGTGGTGCGTATCGCCATGCCTTTAGAGGGCGAGACTGTTGTGCATGACGAGATTCACGGGGATATCACTTTTAAGAATAGCGACATCGATGACGCTGTCATCCTCAAGTCGGATGGTTTTGCCCTCTATCACCTGACCAGTATCGTGGATGACCATTTAATGGGCATTACCCATGTCTTACGGGGAGATGAGTGGATATCCAGCGCGCCCCGGCATATACAAATTTACAAGGCTCTGGGCTGGGAGCTGCCTCTTTTCTACCATGTACCAACCGTGTTAGGGAAAGATAAGAAGAAACTCAGCAAGAGGCACAACGCACCTTCATGGATAGAACTTAAGGAGAATGGATTTTTACCGGAGGCAGTGTTCAACTTCCTGGCGCTGATAGGTTGGTCCTACGATGATAAGACCGAACTCTTTACGCGGGAGGAGTTGATTCGCGTTTTCACGCTGGATCGCGTAGGAGCTGCTGGCGGCATCTATGATCCAGATAAGTTACTGTGGATGAACGGGGTCTACATCAGGCAGATGCCGTTAGAGGAGTTAGTCGAGCGCGCGCTGCCATATATGGAGCGTCCAGAGTCCGCAGGCGGCCTACCAGATAGTGTCAAACGCCCACTTGACAGGGAATACACCAGCAGGGTACTGAACCTGGAGCATGAGCGATTGAAAACGCTCGGTGAGGCCGCAGAGGTGGTATCCTTCTTCTTTGTCGACGAGTTGCACTACGATACAGCGATGCTGGTGCAGAAAGGTATGGATGCTGGCCGTACGCTTGTAGGACTGGTGCGAGCAAGAGACCTGTTCAATAGCCTGGAAGAGTGGAAGCACGAGATGATGGAGCCGCCGATGCGCGAGCTGGCTGCGGAGCTCGGCATGAAACCGGGGCAGCTTTTTGGAGCTATCCGTGTAGCAATTAGTGGGCGTACAGCGACGCCACCACTTTTTGAGACGATGGAGGTGCTTGGCCGCGAACGCAGTATGGCGAGGATCGAGAAGGCAATCGAGAGACTAGCTTGAGAGTGAGCGGGTGTAGTTGCGACGCAACTACACCCGCTCACTCTCAAGGAGAAAACTCCTATGATGAACAAAGATTATATCCTGAGGATGGCTGAGCGCTTTGGCAGAGCGTTGGCGATTATACTGCACCTGAGGCAAAGCAACAGATATGAAGAGGCGCTTATCTATATCGATGATATTTTTTTGCAGACGACCGGGTTTACATCGAGTTTTGTGAACTCCGCTTCAGAAGAGATGCTCCTACAGATGATTTCGCCACTGGGCGTTTTGAATGTGCAAAAATGCGTGTGGATCGCGCTCCTGCTGAAAGAAGAAGGCGATACCTACGTGGAGATGGGAAATGAGGACGAGAGTTATTACAGATACCTGAAGTCCTTACATTTTTTCCTTGAGGCCGCAAAGCATAGCAGTGAAATCAGAGACATTGATATTGTGTCAGCCATTGAGTATGACCTGCATGTGCTGGAAGCGTTTGAACTACCGCAGAAGACAAAGCTGGCGTTGTTCAGTTACTTTGAGTCAATGGGTCAATACGTTAGAGCTAACGATATGCTCTTTGAGATGATCGAGACAGGAGAAGAACCTGTTGACGCCGGGGTGATGGAGCAGGGAAGAGCTTTTTATGAGAGGCTGCGGAGTAAAAGTGATGCGGAATTAGAGGCTGGAGGGATGTCTAGGGGCAGAGTAGAGCAAAGTTTAGCACAATTATTAGAAGAGAAAGGCTAGACGAGGTAAACGGGTGTCCTCTATCAAATCCCCTGATGTTGTACGGTCGACGGTTGCTGATACGTGGCGATGGATGTGGCCCGATATGCTCATGCGCATTATCCCAATGGCCGTTGTTCCATTTCTCTATATCGCATTTTTGCATTTGCCGCTATCGTTTCTAGGGTTGACATGGCACGATGTTTCAGAACAACTGGCGATTGGGGTGCTGGTTGGTATCTTGATGGCTGCCTTTGCCGCCGTGTACCGCATGTTTATCGTCGGTCCCTGGTTTCGCTGGCCTACCATCAGCGATCACTTCTTGCAGGGGTTTTTCTATTTGTTTATCAATGGACCGGTGGAGGAGTTGTTTTTCCGGGGATTTGTGTGGGCTGCCGTTACGCAATGGACCGGGTGGATTGGTTGGGGATGGTTGATCAGTACGGCAACTTATACGCTGTATCACCGACTGGGCAAGTGGAACTGGCGGAGTGTTGGGGGAGTTGGGCTGGCAGGCCTTGTTTTTAGCCTGATCTACCTGCTACAGCCAACGCCACGCACGTTGTTGGCCGTAATTATTGTACATGGTTTTACTACTGCCGGTTTCCTTAGTTGGGGCGACGAGGTTATGTACCGGCGCTGGAAGCGGAAACAAGGCAAATAGATGTATCAGGACAGCGGAGGTAGGAGACATCGTTCTTCTATCTCCGCTGTCATTATAAGTCAACCTCTATGCCTATGCCCAATGCCTGGGCTTTCTGGTAGACGTGCGTGGCAACGGCTGCATCCTGGACAGCAATACCGACGGATTTGAAAAGCGTTACCTCTTCTGTTGTTTGACGACCGGGGTATTTACCGGTGACGAGCTCACCAAGCTCATGCCATGTTTCGGGACCGTTGATAAGACCCGCTGAGAGGGGTTGCATCAAATCGCCTGCCTCAACCAGAGCGGCATCACGCTGGTCAACTACGATGCGGGCATGGGCCAGCGTGGCAGGGTCTACCTCACACATCTCAGGGGTAAAGGCACCAATGGCATTGATATGTGTACCAGGGGCAATTTCGTTCCAGGAAAAGAGGGGAGTAGTGGAGATAGTGGCGCAGGCGACGAGACCTGCACCTGCGAGAGCTTCTTTGCTCGATGTGGCACGAATAATGGGTGGACAGGCGGGGCCAAGCAGCGCTTGCAGGCTCTGGACGAGATCATGATAGTGGGTATCATTGCGATTGACGACACGCACTTCACGTAACGGACGCACTGTATGAATGGCGAGGACCTGGGTTGGAGCCTGGGCCCCGGCACCAAAGAGAGCAAGGGCATCGGCATCTTTACGCGCCAGCATCTCTGTCGCGAGTCCAGAGGCCGCGCCTGTGCGCATAGCCGTTAACCAACCACCCTCCATAATGGCGATGGTTTTGCCTGTTGTGGCGTCTAATAGCAGGATGGAGGCAAAGATACGAGGCAGGTCTCGTTGGAGATTTTGTGGATTAACTGTGACAACCTTCAGACCAAATATGTGCTGATGATTCGTGTCTAATAATGAGGGCATCAGTAGCGCAACGCTTTTTGCCGGGAGGTCAACCGCCAGGCGGTGAGGAGCCTGGGCATGGTGAGTGCTCAAAGCGCCGAAGGCGAGACGCATGGCCGCAATAGCATCGACCATATCCAGGCAACGTTGTACGTCAGCACGAGAGAGAATAAGAGCCATGGCAATGTTCCTTTACAGGTGTTATCTATCCATAATAGCAAACCCAGTCCCGAGTCGTTACCATTATGCACCCAAACCGTCTCGACTTGTAAGGTATAATTAAAAAAACATCTATTATTTTCGCACCTGGAGGTCCATTTCGTTGAAAATTGTTGTTACCGGCGGAGCAGGATTTATTGGTTCTCATCTCTGTACACGCTTACTGGATGAAGGACACAGCGTGCTGTGTATAGATAATCTCATTACTGGCTCTGAAAGAAACATAGCGCCACTGCGCAATCATCCACAATTTACCTTTACACGACACGACGTGACCGTGCCATTTGACTTTGAAGCGGATGCGATTTTCCACCTGGCAAGTCCCGCCAGCCCGGTGGGCTATATGGAACATCCCATTGAGACTATACTGGTCAATAGCCATGGAACATATCAGATGCTCGAGCAGGCAAAGAAGCAGAATGCGATGTTCCTGGTTTCTTCAACGTCCGAGGCATACGGAGATCCACTTGAGCACCCACAACGCGAAGAGTACTGGGGCAATGTCAATCCAGTTGGACCACGCGCATGTTATGACGAAAGTAAGCGCCTGGGCGAGACGTTGACAATGGAGTACTTCCGACAATACAGGCTCAATGCGCGTATTGTGCGTATTTTTAACACCTACGGGCCAAATAGCCAGATACATGATGGACGCATGATACCAAATTTTATTACGCAGGCATTAGACAATGAGCCTCTAACCATATATGGAGATGGCAGTATTACGCGCAGTATCTGTTACGTGAGCGACCTGGTAGATGGTTTGATGCGGGCAATGTTCAGGCCGCATACAGCGGGAGAGGTATTTAACCTTGGCAATACCGAAGAGCATACCGTGCTCGAATATGCGCAAACGATTATTCGATTGTGTGAAGCTACTTCGGCGATTATATTCGAGCCAAACCGCGTTGATGACCCGGAACGGCGGCGCCCGGATATTTCCAAGGCGCAACGCGTGCTGGAATGGACGCCCAAGATAAGTATTGAGAGTGGTTTACGCCGCACCATTGAATGGTTCAGCAATACTCTTTCTCAACCTTCAAGCATATCATAGGGAATAAAACCTAGAAACATAGCGAACAGCATGAACAATCCCGGTGCCGGCGGATTTACTCAAATCCGCAAGGCTTCATGGCTGCAGTCAGCCTCTTTATTTTTGCGTGAAAAGCTTACAGTATCAAATCTGGTGGGTTTGATTGGGGGATTGTGCGCGATTGTTCTGCTAATTATGCTACGGGAGCCATGGAATTTTCGGCTCCCGTTATATTGTGTCATCCTGACCTGGACGATATTGCGCCCGCGGGCAGCACTCTATCTTATGCCTTTCGCCGTACCCTGGGGTTCGCTCGATACTATCGATGTTGCTGGCCTGCATCTAAACAGTGCCGATATCCTGGTAGTCTTGTTGGGTATTGGCTGGCTGTTGAGTTTTGGGCTGCGTCCAACTGCTTCAGAAAGAGACTGGGGCACATATGGCGTCAATTCAGGGCCTGGCGACCGGGAAGCTTCAAATGTTCCACGCTATCTTCTTTTTGCTCTCCTTGTCCTGCTTGGCACAATGTTGCTCTCTATGAGGGCATCTATCAGCTTCAGTTCGAGCCTGAAGGAGGTGAGTAAATGGTTGGAATTCCTGGTATTGCTGCTGATCGGCTCACAGTATATACGGACCCGCAAGCAGATCTGGACGATGATTGTGCTTGTTTGCCTGGCAGGGGTCACTCAGGCTTTTTTTGGCTATCTTCAGGCCTTTTTTAACCTGGGGCCACAGGCTTTTATTCGTGATACGAGCCTGCGGGTCTACGGTACCTTTGATCAACCCAACCCATTCGCGGGATATCTCAATATGCCGTTAAGCATTGCCCTTGCCCTGACATTGCTCGGCAGTAACCGGATTATACGCCTGTGGGCAGGACTGGTGAGTGTCATGCTCGCGTTTGCAGTGTACCTCACTCAATCACGCGGCGGAGAGATTGCTATTGCGGTAGCGCTGCTCTTCATCGTGATCGTGGGTTTTCCCCATCTGCGGAAGCTCATAGCGCTGCTGGGGTTGGCAGGACTGATCTTAATCGAGATGTTTTTCAGTGGCTGGATACCGACCTTCGTCATTACGCCGGCGTTAAAATACTTAGGGATCATTCAAATTTCGTTTACCAATCCCAGCCAACAGGATTATTCAACTGCAGAGCGGTTAGCACATTGGATTGCTGGAGTGCGCATGTTTGTGGATCATCCTCTAACAGGGGTAGGCACAGGCAACTATCCTGACGCATATCCGCAGTACTTTGTCACGATTTTTGTCAATTCATTAGGACATGCACATAACTACTACATCAATATTGCCGCCGAAATCGGTTCTATTGGATTGACGGCCTATTTACTATTTCTGATGGCAATGTTTGTGGCCGGAGGGAGTGCATATAACAGCATTCACAAGAAATATATGCAAGCAACGGCCGGGTTAGAGACACCACTGCCCAAAGTACAGGCGCCATTGGGCTTATGGAACAAGTTACTTGCATTGGTGCAACCGATGTACATATCTACTCGTGTTCAAACTCAAGGGAGATACAGCATCCTCGAGATGTTCAGGAATGACCGGGCCTTAGCAATAGGAATTTTGGCCGTTCTTCTATCTGTCTGCGTCCATAATCTCGTTGATGATTTATATGTACATAGTCTAACCAACTTGATAGCGTTACTCCTTATTGCTCTTATCCGTCTAGAGGGAGTAACTCATAACGTTAGCAGCAACGGAGGAAATTTTGATTACGCCGAAATCACAAAATAGTAGTGTGTCTTCTGTAGATAACAATCAGAGTGATGCAGTTGAAGAAAATAAAGCTGAACTTCTAGAACAAGAGAGCCTGAAGGA
Source organism: uncultured Ktedonobacteraceae bacterium (assembly GCA_955652655.1). Classification (GTDB taxonomy): domain Bacteria; phylum Chloroflexota; class Ktedonobacteria; order Ktedonobacterales; family Ktedonobacteraceae; genus UBA11361. Next base: position 12,621 of record CATPCK010000787.1, read on the forward strand.
AAACAGTCAAGCATCCGCAGAGACCGAGATTACAGCCGACCAATTGTCGCTGAGTAAAAAATTGTTCAATTGGCGCACACTTGTGCCATTAGTCATTGTCATTGTCGCGATTGTTTTCTTTGTACAAAAATTACAAATCGATCCCCAAAAAACCTGGGCAGCAATAAAGAGCGCCAATATCTTTTTTTTACTGGTCGCATTCTCCATTTACTATCTCTCTTTTCCCCTACGAACTCTTCGATGGCGTGTTCTCCTGGAGAATGTGGGCTTCACCAAAGCAAATGGCGTTGAGCTCCCCAAATTTTGGAAGCTGTTAGAGATCATTTTTATATCCTGGTTTGCTAATTCCATTGTGCCTGCAAAATTAGGTGACCTCTATCGTGCCTACCTTTTACGCCAGGAAGCGGGAGTCTCGGCGACACGTACTTTTGGTACCGTGATGGCTGAACGCCTGCTAGATTTGATCGTACTCTTGCTGCTCTTCATTCCGGCTTTGATCATAAGCCTGCACGCGCATCTCCCTGTGGTGCTGCGTGGAGGATTGGAGTTGACACTGGCAGCCGTCATTTTTGGAGTAGCGGTCCTGTTTATGATGCACCTTTTCCCTACACAAATTGCTAAACTGGTGCCTGCTCGCTTCCGCGATTATTATTATCATTTCCAGGAAGGGACGCTTGGGTCATTCAAACGCATACCGACATTGACAGGGCTGACATTCGGCGTTTGGGTTTGTGAGGCTTTACGCTTCTTTTTTGTGGCGCTGGCCCTCAACCTGATCAGTGGTGATATTACCCATCTTATCACGGCGGCAATCTTCATAGCGCTTGGTGAGGCACTGTTAACGGCTGTCCCGTTCACGGGTGGTGGTGTTGGTCTGGTTGAGGCTGGTATGCTAGCGATGATCGGGCTCTTTAATCATGGGGCACCGAATGCTTTGAACGTAACAACGGCGGCAATACTGCTTGATCGAACGATTAGTTTGTTCAGTATAGTGCTGTTAGGGTTCGTAGTGTTTATGCTGGCGTTTGGGAGGCAAGCGACAAAGCAAGCAAAAAAATCTTGACATGATGCTCGAGGCTGGCTTATAATTTTCCCGCAGGTCCACGAAGTATAGAGATTTGAGCCATTTTGTATACTTTGAAAACAGGCCACGAGGGGAGGGAAGCCCTGGTGTCGGAAGTTAAAATCGGCGATCACGAATCGTTTGAAACTGCACTGAAACGTTTTAATCGCAAGATTCAGCAGGATGGCATACTCGCTGAGGCTCGACGCCGAGAGCATTACGAAAAGCCAAGCGTAAAGCGCAAGAGAAAAGAAGCCGCGAGACGGCGCAAAATCGCAAGTAAAGGTTACTAACATTCGGGTACCCACAAGGAGTGATGATATCCCTTGTGGGTACTCTATTGTCCGAAATAACTGATGAGGCTTAGGGTTATGAATAGACAACATGCTGAAATCGAGCTCTACATTAACGCTGGTGATGACGAACAAAATGCGGCTATCCAGGCGATGCTGAATACGCTTGAATTGGACCAGGTAGTCGAAAATACACTGCTAGCTGCTGGTATTACACAGCCGGTGATGCTTACGCTGCTTATTACCGATGAAGAAGGTATACGGGACCTGAATAAACAGTATCGCCAGCAGGACAAGCCCACCGATGTTCTCTCGTTTCCTTTGCTCGAGAAACCCCTGGTCAAAGCTCCGGCAGATGAATTATGGACGCAGAAGGAAGAACGTGAGGAAGAAAAACAGGAGACCATCGAGGGGAGCAGACCTGCATTTGTTACTCCTCCTGGAGTGATCACCAACCTGGGTGATGTCATAATTTCCTGGCCGACAGTGCTGCATCAAGCCAAAGCAGCGCGTCATGCGCCGTCTTATGAACTCCTCTATTTGCTTGCTCACGGTGTGCTGCATCTTGTGGGATATGATGATCAGAACGAGGCAGGGTATCAGAGAATGGTCGCGCTACAGCAGTCTGTGCTACAGACAATGGGACGGAAAGCATAGCGACGATGGGCCAACCGAAATTACCACAGGGAGCGCAGAAAACAGAATGGTCGAAATTTATTGCTGGATTTCACTATGCTTTTAGTGGTCTGTGGTATGCGCTAAGAAGCCAGCGCAATGTAAGGGTGCATGTAGTGATTGCCTGTCTTGCGATTATCATGGGGATCGTGCTGCGTATCTCTGCGATTGAGTTTGCTATGATTTTTGTTGCGATCACCGGTGTATTTATAGCGGAAATGTTTAACACGGTCATCGAGCTGTGTGTGGACCTGGCCTCACCTGAATATCATCCGCTGGCGAAAGTCGCGAAAGATGTAGCAGCAGGGGCTGTTTTATTGAGTGCCATGTTGTCGGTGGTCATCGGCCTATTTGTGTTAGGACCGCATTTGTGGGCATGGGTGTATAGATAAAGAGAGAGGATGTGGGTAGGCAACCAAAAACTGATGACTTACCCACATCCTTGCCAGATATGGTGAGATTACTTTACTCGTTCAACATATTGGCCTGTACGAGTATCGATGCGAATTTTATCACCCGGGTTCACAAACAGGGGGACGTTGATGACAGTGCCGGTCTCAAGTGTGGCGGGCTTGGTCACGTTGTTGGCTGTATCACCACGAACGCCTGGCTCGGCACTTTCTACTTTTAACTCAAGGAAATTCGGTATTTCCACGGCGACGATGTTCTCACCGTCTACCAGCAATTCTAC
>CATPCK010000788.1 GCA_955652655.1 uncultured Ktedonobacteraceae bacterium
CCGTATCGGCTTCCCCCCAATGCTCGACAATCTTGCCATCAACGATACGGTCAATATTGATCCCCGTAATTGTCACCTGTTTGCCGGTGGGAGCCACTCCCCACCACCTCCCCAAGTGTGTACCACGGCCAGTCACCCGAGCAACCACCTTCTCTCCTTCTGCAATCAGGTCTTCAATGGTCACCTGGAAATCGGGATAGGTGGTACGGACAGCCAGAATATGTTGTTTATATGCCTCCAGGCCGAGCGGTTCGGTTCCTGCATTGTGGTCGTGAATGAGAGGGGCGATGAAGCGATCTGCTAACGCGAGATTGCCTGTATTGACCACCTCTTCAAGGAAACGACGAACGATCGTTTTGTTCTCTTCCGCTGACATCGGCGATCCTCCTTGCCCTCTCGTGAAAGAGCACGAGCTGTTTCCCCTCCTTTATTCCAAGGGAACGGAGAGAAACTTTCAGCGATATTGTAACATACTTCTTGGAATCCCTTGTCGACGAAAGAGGTGGCTATACAACAGCGGGGCAAGAACTGTTTTTGATAATGATGACCCGGCTCTCCCCCATATTGATATTGGTGGCGAATTGGAAAACTGAGCGTGATTCTTACATTCATTATGCACAATCCTCGCTCGATTTTTGAATTCGCCACCAATATCGTATTAAGTGTGCCTGCTTGCTTGGAGAGGGACCAAGGAAGGCAGGCACATACTTACGCATGACATCACATCCCGGTAGTTTGAGCTGCTCACATCTCCAGCGATTAGCATACGGCTCTGATGTCGGTCCTCAAGGGTTGTTTTTGTAAGAAGGATGTGCTATCTTGTAGGTGGAAGAACTTCAAGATATGGTGTACAACAAAAACGCCCTCGTTGTGAAGTGTCAGGAAAGCGCACATGGAGGTGACGCATGGCTTCAACACAGACGCGCTGGCAAATCGCGGGAGACTATTTCGAGAACTGCAATTGTAAGGTAGCGTGTCCCTGTACAATTTCCCCGAACCCGCCCTTGACTTCCCGACCGACAGAAGGAGCGTGCGAGGTCGCCTTTGCCTTCCACATCAATAATGGCAGCTATGGCAACGTCACGCTCGATGGCTTGAATGTTGCCATGATTGCACGTACCCCTGGGCCCATGGCTGAAGGAAATTGGTCTGTAGCGCTTTACATCGATGAGCGCACAAATGATCAACAGCGCCAGGCCATTCAGGCGATCTTCAGTGGCTCTGCTGGCGGCCCATTAGGTGCCCTTGCACCTCTCATTTCCACCTTACTCGGTGCGAAAACCGTACCGATCACTTTTAATGTTGCAGGCAAACGCCGCTCTGTAGAGATTCCCAACATCATGCACCTGGCTGTCCATCCCCTGCCAAGTATGGACCCCAACAACGAGATATGGGCTCTCAATGCGCATCCCTTTTCCCCTAAGCTGGCAATGGCGGTTGGCGATCAGAACAGCACCTGGACGGACTACGGTATGAGCTGGGATAACTCTGGCAAGAACGGGCACTACGCATCGATTAACTGGTCCAACGCCTAAAGGTTGCGTCAAGCTCATTGCAAAAGGAGAGTAGGCGTGGCTGATCTAAGCACCCGAATGCTACAACGCGAACGTTACTTGATTCTGGGCCTGCTACTCGTCTTGTCGGGCCTTGCCTGGGCGTTTCTTATCTGGCAATCACGCATGATGAGCGGCCAGGCGATGGGCATGGGTGCAGCGCTGTTCATTGCCATCTGGGTGGTAATGATGGTCGCAATGATGTTCCCCACGGCAGCCCCGATGATCTTGATGTTCACCAAAATCTACGCTGGCAAACGGCAGCAGAGTCAGGCTTTCGTCCCAACCTGGGTCTTTGTCAGCGCCTATCTGCTCGTCTGGTCATTGTGCGGGATACTGGCCTATCCTCTGGTCGTAGGGCTCGAGAAGCTGGCAGCACAATCCATGTGGCTCATGGAAAACGGCGCCCGCATCGCTGGTGTCATCCTGCTGGCGGCTGGTCTCTATCAACTCTCACCTCTGAAGAATATCTGCCTGTCAAAATGCCGGACGCCTTTGCAATTCATTCTTAGCTCCTGGCACGATGGATATGGTGGAGCTTTCCGAATGGGGTTGGAGCACGGAGCCTTCTGCCTCGGGTGCTGCTGGCTCCTGTTTGTGATCCTCTTTCCGCTCGGCATCATGAATATCGCGGTGATGGCGCTGGTGACCGCGCTGATCTTCGCTGAGAAAGCGCTGCCCATTGGTCGGCAGATCAGCAAGCTCACGGGCGTAGGCTTGATCGTCTATGGTGTGCTGGTCATGTTCTTGCCCGCTACGCTCCCAGTGGGGATGTGATGGCTGTGCTGGCTACGTGCGCCGTGTCACGCACGATGAGATCGCCGATGCAGTCGGCTAGAACTTGAGGGATATTCTAGGAACACCGGCTTACCTGGCTCCGAAAGGAAAAGGGAACCACAGCATGCCGAGAAAGCGGGCAAAAGGCCAAAGCGTTGTAGCCTGAGGCTCGCGAGTTCCGCGCCATATGGTGAGGGC
>CATPCK010000789.1 GCA_955652655.1 uncultured Ktedonobacteraceae bacterium
CAATTACTTTATCCAGATCGTCGATCTTTCTTCATTGCAGGTGCAGGCTAATGTCAACGAGTCGGATACAGCGAATCTGAAGATAGGGGACGCTGTCACATTCACGGTCAATGCCTATGGTGATCGGCAGTTTAAAGGAACGGTTAGCGCTATCTCCGCGAGCGGGGTGACGACCTCGAACGTGGTGTCGTACCCGGTGAATATCGACGTAGATATGAAGAGCGCGAAGGGGGCGAATCTATTGCCGGGGATGACTGCCAGCGTCACGATCACCGTTGTGCAACATCACAATGTGCTGCTCGTGCCGGTGAACGCGATCAACTTCGCGCGCCTGGCAAGTAGTGGAAATGGCGGGAACGGCAGCTCAGCGCTGATTAGCCAGCAAGATGCGAACGCAGCGATGAGCCAGGCACGGCAGATGCTCAAAGGCCTGGAGAGCCAGGATGCTACTCTCGCGCAGGTGAATCCAGTGCCGGCTTATGTGATTGAGAAGACAAACAGGGGAGCATATGTCGCCAGGCCGGTGGTGTTAGGGTTGACCGACAACACGTCGTATGAAGTGCTGCAGGGGCTCTCCGCGGGCGATACCTTTATTACCGGTACGGGGGGCTCGGGGTCGGGGCCGGGCACGAATTCTCCCTCTGGTAGTAGTTCGAGCAAGGGCGGCTGAGTTTTGTTGAGTGAGTAAGAAGGCGAGAGCTGAGATGACACATACAGATCCAAAGCCGCTGGGCGGCGAGCAATCCTCGACACCTGGAACGAGCCTGCCTGCTGCGAATTCGCCTGCGAGTGATGAACGGCTGACCCAGACCCCCGAGGGAGCCGTGGAGCAGAAAGGGCCTGGTAGTCCCGGACAGGTAGTGGCGATACAGGGCGCGCCGGTAGTGCCTGAAGGGGCAATGACCGTGCAGAGAGCGCCTGGAAGCGAAGATGGGCAGGAGGGCAATCCTGGAGCGCTGCCGGTGATTGCGGTGCGTGACCTGACGAAGGTCTATATCCTGGGGGGAAAGACACGCGTTCCTGCTTTGCAGGGCGTTTCGCTGGAGGTCTATCCGGGCGAGTTTGTGGCGATTATGGGGCCATCAGGTTCGGGCAAGTCGACCTTTATGAACCTGGTTGGCTGCCTGGACCGGCCAACACAGGGAGAATACTGGCTGGCCGGCAATCTTGTCAGCAGGCTTTCAACTGATAAGCTTGCCAGTGTGCGCAACCGGCTGGTTGGCTTCGTGTTTCAGGGGTTTAACCTGCTTGGGCGCGCGACGGCGCTGAGAAATGTGGCGCTGCCCATGGTGTACGCGGGGCTTTCCAGGCGAGAACGAGAGAGACGCGCACGTATAGTGCTGCAGCTTGTTGGGCTGGGAGATCGCGTACACCACAAGCCCGCTGAACTCTCGGGGGGGCAGCAACAACGCGTGGCTATTGCGCGCGCGCTGATCAATGGACCGGCGCTGCTGCTGGCGGATGAACCGACGGGGAACCTGGATAGTCACACCAGCGTGGAGATCATGGGTGTCTTGCAGGCATTGAATGAGCAGGGATTGACCATCGTGCTCGTGACCCATGACCCGAATATTGCCCAGTATGCCAGGCGGCGAGTGACGTTTCTCGATGGGCGTGTCGTGCGAGACGAGCCGGTGCCCAATCCACGCTCGGCCCTGGAAGAATGGAACGCACTGATGAATCCTCCTGCCATCGAGGGCGAAGGGGCTATGAAAGAGGTGAGCTCGTGAGCAGCAGTTCGATACAGCCCCGGCTGGATGGTTCGACGGCGCCGGCAGCAACAAGTAGTGAGCAGGGATCTTCCCTGGAAAGTATGCTGGCAGACCTGCGGGTGCGCCACTGGCGTCCGGGAAGCATGTTCGGCGCGAGCGTGGGAAGCGCGATGGAGGCGTTGTGGGCGAACCGCGGGCGTTCGTTCTTGACGGCGCTGGGCATCTTTATCGGCGTGGCCGCAGTGATCGCCGCGCTCACGCTGACACAGGGGGCGGACGCGTACATCAATAATGAGCTCAACACCCTGGGGACGACAGTTTTCATCCAGGGTGGTGTCGCAAATGGCCCGTCTGGTGTGAAGGGGGGAAATGGCTCACTGAGCACGCTGACGCCAGAGGATGTGCGGTCCCTGGAAAACGTGCCGCACGTGGCCAGCGCCAGTCCTCTCATCCAGACGAGCGACCAGGCAGTATTCGGGAAACAGTACTGGAGCACGCAGATTCAGGGAGTGAACACGAGCTACCAGGCGATCCAGAATTTGCAGCTGGCTCAGGGAGCATGGTTCAGTGCGATGGACGATGCCAATGGGGCAACGGTTGCCGTACTTGGCGATACCGTCGCGCAAAGCCTTTTTGGTGGCACGGGGATTAATCCGGTGGGCCAGCAGATCCTTATTCGCAATGACATATTCCGCGTGGTGGGCGTGCTGACCGTGCAGAGGGGTGGGTTCACCCAGGACGATGTCATCTACATCCCGCTCAAAGCGGCGCAGGTACGCTTGAAGGACACCGCCACGGTGGATCAAATAATGGTGCGGGCGGATACTATTGCCAACGTCGACCGGGTGGCGCAGGATATTACCGCGACGCTGCGGCAAAATCACCATCTTGGCAAGAGCCGCGCTAATAACTTCCATGTCGAGACATTTACGCAGTTTTTGCAGCGAGCCGGGCAGGGAGACCAGGTTTTGACGTTTTTGCTGGTGGGTATCGCGGCCATCTCGCTGACTGTGGGTGGGATCGGCATCATGAATATCATGCTGGTCTCGGTAACCGAGCGAACGTGGGAGATCGGCATTCGCATGTCCTTAGGGGCGCGGCGGCGCGATATCCGCAATCAATTTCTGATCGAGGCGCTGATGTTGTGCCTGGTGGGGGGAGTGATCGGGCTGTTGCTGGGGCTGCTGATTGGATGGGCGCTGACAAATGGTTTTGGCTTGCCGTTCGTCGTGACAGCGATAACGCTGGCGTTGCCGTTTGCCGTCTCGGCGGCGATTGCTCTCGCCTTTGGGATCTACCCAGCGATACAGGCGTCGCGGCTCGATCCAATCGTAGCCATTCGCAGTGAAGAATGAGCACAGGGAAAGGAATAACGCGAGTGAGCCATTCAATACAACCGCGGACCGCCGATAATATAGAACCACCTGGCGAGGCAGCGGCACAGGAGACTTCCCTGCAAAGCCTGCTGCAAGAGTTGCGCACGCGAGGAGACGGCCAGGGAAGCCTGATCGGAGCAAGCCTTGGCAGCGCGGTAGAGGCTGTCTGGACGAATCGTTTGCGCTCGCTGCTGACTATACTGGGCATCGTGATAGGTATCGCAGCGGTGATCGGCGCCCTGACCCTGACGCAGGGGGTGGGAGCATACATCGATAATACGATTCTGAGCCAGGGAGCCAATACGATCTATGTGTGGACAGACGGTGGTGGTAATGGAGGGAATAGACCGCAACAGGTTCAACCACTCTCGACTCGCGATTTGCAGTCTATGAGGAACTTGCCGCATGTAGCAGCCGTCAGTCCCTTATTCTACATGGGTGGCCAGGTGCAGTTTGGCAACCAGAACTGGCGCCCTAACAATATCATAGGAGTGAGCACCGATATGCAGGCGATCCAGAACTGGCAGATGGCCGAGGGTCTCTGGTTCAGCGCCAGCGACGAGGCTGGAGGAGAACCTGTCGTGGTAATCGGTGATACCGTGGCGCATAGCCTTTTTGACGCGTCGAGAACCGACCCGGTTGGTCAGAAGATTCTTTTCGGCGGGCAGCTCTTCCGCGTGGTGGGGGTGTTAGCCCCAAAGGGTGGATTCGGACAGGATGATGTGGTCTATATGCCATATACAACCATCCAGACGCGCCTGTTCCACGGTGAAAATAATGTCTTTAACGAGATCGATGTCGAGGCAGACGGTAGAGGCAGTATTGACCAGGTGGCGCAAGAAATCACCGTAACGCTCGAGGTCAACCACCACATCCGCAGCGGGGAGGGCGACGATTTCCAGACACAGACCGCGGTGCAGATCATACAGCGGGAGGATCAGTCGACGCAGATCATCACGGATGTCCTGACGGGCATTGCGGCCATATCGCTGACGGTCGCGGGCATCGGTATTATGAATATCATGCTGGTGTCGGTGACGGAGCGCACGCGAGAGA
>CATPCK010000790.1 GCA_955652655.1 uncultured Ktedonobacteraceae bacterium
GAGTAATGTCCTGGGACCTCGTATCGTAGGGCACGCGGTTGGTCTTCACCCCATTGCTGCAATCCTTTGCTTGATTATCGGCGTCCAGGTGATTGGCTCCTTCGGCGCCTTAATAGCAACACCCATAGTGGCAGCTGCCTGGGTCGTCATCGTCAGCCTTTATAATTCAACCAAGGGCAAGACCGCCGACCAGATGCTCGAACATAGTAAACGTAAACCGCTGGTTATTCGGCCGCCAGGCGTTCTTATGCACAGGCGAAAGAAGATTGACACTAAGCCAATTGACCATGCCTCGGTAGATGTACATGAAGTTGAGGCTGACGACCAGAATGTAACAACTCCAATAGTGAAGGGGAACCCGATACCTCGGGAGCATATCAACCTGTTGCGTCCGGTACCAGATGCCCCGCCCGCGGAAGATCAGAACCAGGACATAGAGGACCAATAAAAAAGAGACTGATTTGCTGCTCCCCACGAGCAGCAAATCAGTCTCTTTTGTTGATTGATGTTAGCGTGTTGCACCTAACGCATCGCGCAGTGCCTCTTCACCTTCGCGATTGACCAGCGCGTAGACTTCGTCGTTGGCGAAAATCTTTGTTTCAGCTGTAGGTACGATATGTTCATTATCCCGAATAATCAGAGCAATATTACCGCTGCGCGGGAGCTTAATCACGTTTAACGTCTTCCCCACGATTGGTGAGTCAGGCGGGACGCGCACCTCGATAATGCCTAACCCCGCTCTCTTGAGCGTCATAAGTGTTACAAAAGAAGAACCGGGCAGCTCTGCTTCGATGAGCGAGAGGATAGATCTTGTCGGGCTGACGGTGATATCGATACCTAACTTTTGAAAAAGCAGTTCATTTTTAGGATTATTGAGCCGGGCTATAGTGCGTGCAACTTTGAAGCGTTTCTTTGCCATCTGGCAGATGACCAGGTTATCGTCGTCCTCACCTGTAACAGCAATCACAACGTCGGCCCGATTGACACCAACCTCTTCCATTGTGCGTGCTTCGCAGGCATCGCCGCGCACAACTGACTGTCCGAGTTCCTCGGACAGCGCCTGGTAGCGAGTCGCACCTTTTTCCAGTAAGAGAACTTCATGACCCTGGCTTAACAAACTTTTGGTGAGATAGTAGCCGACATCGCCACCACCGCCGACAATTATATACATACTTCTTCTCTCCTTGCCCTCTATCCTTTTTCTGTTTTTTGTTCCTGCTTGTTGCTAAAGAGAGCTTCAAAAATCAATTGTGCCCCAATTATTGTAGGGCTGATTGTTTCAAGACCAAGTTCATGATAGGTGCTTTCTCGTATTGGGTCGTAGATGCGGCAAACAACCTTCTTGACATTGAAGATCTCTTTCGCGATTTGACTGGACATGATATTCCGATTATCACCATTGGTGACAGCTGCGAAGGCGTCTGCCTCTTTGATACCTGCGCGAATAAGTATTTCTTCATCCACACCATTGCCCACAATGGTTGTGCCACTAAAATCGGGTTCCAGGCGGCGAAAGGCTTCACTGCTATAGTCGATAATCGAGACTGTATGGCCTGCACGATCCAACATAGTTGCCAGTGTTGCTCCAACACGGCCACATCCAAGGATCACAATATTCACCACGTGCCTCCTATTGGCTAAATTGGCCAATAATGTATTTGCTCTTGTTGTATTAATCTCAGTAATATCAATGGGTTATACAACCCTTTCAAATGGTATTATAGCACCACAGAGAAGAAGGGGTATAAAAACACCATTGTTCACTGCAATAGATTTTGTTGCGGGAGTTTATTGCTATGTCACAGCATCGCTATATCTTGCGAAATGTACCTGCCACCGAGTGGCGGAAGTGGGATCAATTTATCGACGAGCACCCTGGTGGGCATTTCCTGCAAAGTTGGGGCTGGGGAGAACTCAAAGCCAGTATCGGGTGGGACCCCTTACGCCTCTCCCTCTGGGATGAAGAGCAACAGCAGGTGGTTGCAGCGGCTCAGGTCTTGCGTCGTACTGCTCCCGCGCTCCCTGCGTGGGCAGGCCATCTAGCCTATATTCCAAAGGGACCGGCGATCGATTGGTCAGATCCAATGCTGTGCCGGGCATTCTTCACACAACTGAACACCTATTTGCGCGGAAGAGGTGCCCTGGCGTTACGTATGGAACCGCATAGAGCAGTAAATTCAGTCATAGAGCCCACTCCAGGAGTTGCTATTTCGTCCACAAGCAAAGATACATATGCGGCGTTGACTCCTCTTCTAGCCTTGTATCCTGCTCCCCCGGTACAACCTGTACGCAGTATAGTGCTGAACCTCATGTTAGATGAGGCAGCCTTATTAGCGGGGATGAAAGAGAAGTGGCGCTATAATGTGCGGCTGGCTGAGCGTAAAGGTGTCACTGTACGGGCGGCACAAACGGTTGAAGACGTACAATCCTGGTATGCACTGATGCAAGCGACGAGTGTTCGCGACCAGTTTGGTATACATACATTTGACTACTACCTGAAAGCCTGGCATATTTTTGTTCCACGACAGCAGGCTCGCCTCTTCTTAGCTGAGTTTGATGGACATCTTCTGGCAGGCATCTTTGTGGCCCTGTTGGCAAAACAAGCTATCTATCTCTATGGCGCGTCAAGCAACGAATACCGGAACCTGATGCCTAACTACCTGTTGCAGTGGGAAGCTATACGCTGGGCCAGAAGCCAGGGCGCGCTCCAATACGATTTCTGGGGTATTCCCGAAACGGATCGAGAGGAAGAAGCTATGGCGGGTGTCTATCGTTTCAAACGTGGCTGGGGTGGTGAAATAGTGCGTTTTGTTGGCTGTTATGAGCGCACCTATCATCCACTGGCAATGCGTGTGGCGAAGAGATTTTTCAAGGCATGAATAAAAGTTTTTTGCAACACGAGCTATACCTGATGCGTAAATCATACAGTGAAGTGAAAAACAATTGCGTTGGGTCTGACACATCTTCTGGTGGTTCAGGTTCAGCGCTTTATAATGAGGAGACTCTCAATGTCAACCAATCGCGGCTGTTTAGCTAATTCACTACTGTTTATGGTGATCGTATTCGTGCCGGTAATTGGTCATATTATCGAGACTGTTATGATCCTTGAAGATGAGCATTCTCCGGTTGGAACGATACTCTGGTTGTTGGTCATCTGGTCGACGCCTTTCCTTGGCCCTCTGCTGTACCTGCTCTTTGGACAGCACGGTCGCCGTGGGCGTGTGATGTTTGGGCAGCCCAGCCAGGTCCAGGCGTTCTAGAAACTGCCGGCCCGCAACAGGTGTTCAAGATTGAAGCCAGTGGATGTTCGCATATAGAGCATCCACGCCTTTTCTACCTGGGCATGAATTCAACTGAAACTTCTTACTCTTTCTCTTGACATTACTTCAGTTTCTTCGGTATACTTACTATCAAATAAGAAGCACCATTACAAATGAATATGTGCAGTAATTTCTGCTCTCATCAAGAGAGGTTGAGGGAAACGGCCCGATGAAGCCCGGCAACCCCCCTGCAAAGTCGCAGGAAGGGTGCCAATTCCGGCGGAGCAATCCGCAAGATGAGGGGAATAGCCAAAGAAGCTTACCCCTGTATTCCAGGGGTTTTTTATTGGCTGCACATTGTGTACTTTACCAGTCAAGTTAACAACAATAACTTTGAAGAGGACGAGTAAACGCCGTGGACGGCTACAGAGAATTGACGATGATGAGAAGTCAATGCTGCGCCAGCGTTGAATATGACCTCCGAGTTGCAGGTCAAACCTTCAGGAGGAGGTAGGCTGAGCCGGTTGGACCCGTTACATTCCAGAGTGTTGGAGGACATATGTGCTCTCAACACTCGCCAAGGTTGATACCGTGAGGTATCAGCAAATCAGGGTGGTACCGCGAAACTATGTGCTCCTCGCCCCTGCCAGGGACGAGGTTTTTTTGTACTTAATTCCAGGAAAGGAGGGTGTAATGGTGACACAGAGTGAACAACGTGTTGAAGGAAGTAAACAATTTGCTTCTGCAGACCAAATGTTCACATATACCTTCGATTCATTGCCACTGGAACGTGGGGGACAACTTACTTCTGTCACACTGGCGTATGAAACGTGGGGAACCCTCAACGCCGAGGGAAATAACGCCATCCTGATAACTCACGCGCTAACAGGGAATTCACATGCTCATGATGTGCAACATCCAGATAACCCGAAGCGAGCATGGTGGAACCCGTTAATTGGTCCAGGGCGGCCTTTTGACACCACGCGTTACTATGTCATCTGCTCAAATATCATTGGTAGTTGCTATGGCAGTACCGGGCCATCGTCTATAGATTCCTCAACTGGGGAGCCTTATGGAATGCGTTTTCCTCTAGTGACCATCCGCGACATGGTGCGTGCGCAACGGGTTCTGATTGAACACCTGGGAGTGCGTCAATTAGCTATGGTAGCCGGTGGCTCGATTGGCGGGCAACAGGCGCTGGAATGGGGCGTTACCTATCCCGAAGCAGTGCGGAAGGTCATCGTGGTAGCAGCGACGGCAGCTCTGACTGCCCAGGCTATCGCCTTCAGTGAAGTTGAGCGGCAGGCAATTATGGTGGACCCGCTCTGGCAGGGGGGAAACTACGCTGCTGGTCATGGGCCAGAGGCCGGCCTTTCGATAGCACGAATGCTGGCAATGATTACTTACCAGAGCGAGGAAGGCATGGAGATGCGCTTCGCCAGGCGCTACGCCCGCAATAAGGCTGTACCCGCTCCAAGTCGTGCGGCCGATCTGGGTGAGCGTTTTGATGTAGAGAACTATCTCTACTATCAGGGCGAATCCCTGGTGAAACGCTTCGATGCCAATAGTTACCTGTATATTAGCCGTGCGATGGATTTGTATGACGTTAGTGAAGGCTACCCTTCGCTGGAGGCCGCGCTGCGTCGTTTACGTAGCAAAGCCCTCTTTATCGGTATTCGTTCCGATTTTCTTTTCCCAGCAGCGCATGTTCGCTGGCTGGCCGAACAAGTGAGGTTAGTTAGAGGAGATTCCACTTACGTGGAACTTGACTCACCACACGGTCATGACGCTTTTCTCAAGGAATGGGAGCAGATGACCAATGCGCTCACTATGTAGTGACATGAAATATCGTGTCAAATTCACACAAACTTGAAGGAGTAAACAAAACGTATGGCACTCAACAGTAATCGCAGTTACGGATTTGAAACCTTATCTCTTCATGCTGGTCAAGAGACAGCAGATAGTGCGACCAATGCCCGCGCTGTCCCCATCTATCAGACCACCTCGTATGTCTTTGATAGCCCGGAACATGCCGCGAATCTCTTCGGCTTGAAACAGTTTGGTAATATCTATACGCGCATTATGAATCCCACCCAGGACGCCTTCGAGCGCCGCATTGCTGCTCTTGAGGGAGGTGTTGGCGCGTTAGCAACGGCATCAGGCCAGTCTGCTGAAACACTGGCGATCTTGAATGTTGCCCAGGCTGGTGACGAAATCATCTCCTCTGCCAGCCTTTATGGTGGAACATATAATCTCTTTCACTATACTCTCCCCAAGCTTGGGATCACTGTTCGCTTTGTGGATAGTCGAAACCCTGAAAACTTCAGGGCCGCATTCAATGATCGAACCAAAGCTGTGTTTGCCGAGACCGTCGGCAATCCACGTCTTGACACCCTGGATATTCGCGCCACTGCTGATATTGTCCATGAGTACGGAGTACCATTGATCATCGACAATACATTGCCTACACCATACCTGGTACAGCCGCTCAAGCACGGGGCTGATGTTGTTATTCACTCGGCCACCAAGTTCATCGGAGGGCACGGCACATCCATTGGCGGTGTCATTGTCGATAGCGGAAAGTTCGATTGGACGAACGGGCGTTTCCCGTCATTTACCGAGCCTGATCCCTCCTATCATGGCTTGCGTTACTTTGAGGCGCTTGGCCCGCTGGCCTATATCATCAAGGCACGCGTACAACTGCTGCGCGACCTCGGCCCTGCCAGCGCGCCCTTTAACGACTGGCTATTCCTTCAGGGCCTGGAGACGCTGCCACTGCGTATGGAGCGCCATAGCAAGAACGCCTTGCGCGTCGCGGAGTTCTTAGAGAGCCATCCAGCTGTTAGCTGGGTAATCTATCCAGGTCTGGCCAGCCATCCACAACACGAAATCGCGGCCAAATATCACACCAATGGCTACGGTGCCATTCTCGGCTTTGGCATCAAGGGCGGCTTAGAGGCCGGAAAACAATTGATTCGTCACGTCGAGCTGTTCTCGCACCTGGCAAATGTCGGTGACGCCAAGTCCCTGATCATCCATCCTGCCAGCACGACGCATTCACAGTTAACGCCTGAGGAGCAGCTTGAGACAGGTACTACACCTGATTACGTTCGCCTCTCCATCGGTCTTGAAACGGTGGAAGACCTGCTTGATGACCTTGATCAGGCCTTGAAGCTGTCAGTAATTGAAGCTGGAGAGCCAGCAAACGTGTAACGGGCCGAGTTTCTTTTATATTGTGTTCATAGGGACGCGAGACCATGCGAGGCCTGGCGTTCCTATGAAATACCACAAAGGAATACATGGGAGAGAAACCTGGTGTTCCTGGCATGTTTTTGGTGAATTATGAAATCACAGGTACAAGTATTAAAATTTGGAGGCACCTCTGTCGGCAACGGTGAACGTATTCGTCGCGTGGCACAAATTATTGCCCGCACGTATCACGAACCCGCAGAAGCCTTTCCCGTCGTAGTCGTCTCGGCCATGGCTAAAGTAACCGATCAATTATTACGTATCGCTACTTTTGTTTGTACCAATGAACTGGAAGCATATGAACGTGAACTCAAGGCATTAAAGCAGAAACATTTCGATGCCGCGGAGAAAGCTGTCAATGCCGATGAGGGACGCAATATATTACTTAAACAGCTTGAGGACGCATTTAGCTCTCTAGAACATGATATTGCCAATTTACGGCAGGCGGTGGAAACATCAACAGTTCAGGGTATCCACAGTGAGGAAGCATGTATAGTACCTCTTGCAATTGCTGCCATAGCTGCCTGGGGCGAACGCCTCTCTATAATGCTTGTAGCAGCATCCGCGTCTGATATTGGATTATTGGCCGCTCCAGTGCGCGAAGAAGTTATTATTACCGATCATCCTATCCTTCCTGTGACTCACCAGTCCTATGGCGTTGCGCCAGGGGCCGATCCTTTACCAGAAGAGACGCGAAAGAATGCACAGGCAATTATCTCTCCCTTGATAGAGCAACAAATTGTGCCAATTGCGGCGGGCTTCATTGGCCGTACACCGGCAGGATTCGTGACGATCCTTGGCCGCAATGGTTCCGACTACTCGGCAAGTGTCATTGGGGCTGCCCTGGATTGTGTAGAGGTGACGATCTATACTGACGTAGACGGCGTGCTGACAGCTGATCCGCGCCTGGTAATGAATACGCGTTTGCTTACAGAGCTCTCTTATGCTGAGGCAGCACGCCTCTCGTGGTTCGGAGCGAAAGTGCTGCATCCACGAACTCTCATTCCTATCGCTCATCGCAACATCCCGGTGCGAGTGCGCAATACCTTTCGCCCAGCTTTGCGCGGTACCATTGTTGGACCAGAGGGGCGGCAAAAGAGTGGGGCCGCGGCGATAACGGTACGCCGGCACCTCTCGTTGATCACAGTTGAAAGTACCGACCTCTTCGGTGCGCCGGAGAGTGCAGGACAGGTTTTTGCGCTGGCAGCGCGCGCTGGCGCTGCTCCCGTGGCTATCTGTTCATCATCTGGTCATCATCTTTCATTCGTGGTTGAGGAGGGCGCCGCCGCGTCGGTGGTAGCACTGTTACAGCATGATATGGGGGACTGGCGTGTGCGATCTCGCAATGGCCTGGCCGCCTGTGCATGCATCGGGTCAGGCTTCACGGCTGATCCGATGAGTGCCGCACGCGCAATCACCGCTCTTGCCCGCGAGCGTATCCCGGTGATCACCCAGGGAGCGTCAGAACTGGGTATTACGCTCATCGTAGAAGATGCTGACAGTGAGCGCGCCCTACGCAGCTTACACCGGGATTTAATTGCACCTGTCATTCCATTGGTTCGCCACACCGCTACAGTGCATGAAAAGAAGCGCGGTGTTCTGTAACCTTACCGGTATATTGTGCCTCATCGTTGATTGAAGTTATCAGCACGGAATTGCCTGGAAGGTATGGTGGATCGCCTGGGGAAAGCTAGCGTAAGGAGCAAAGTTTATGGATAGACAAACTCGTATCCCTGTTGCCGTACTGGGCGCTACAGGCATGGTTGGTCAGCGCTTTATCGAGCTATTGCAGGGACACCCCTGGTTTGAACTGGTCGGCCTTGGCGCTTCAGAGCAGCATGGGGGACGTACCTATGCCGAAGTTTCGCGCTGGCGCCTCCCCGGCAGCGAGATGCCGGCCTCAGCGGCCAGGTTGCCTGTCGTGCCCTGTCGGCCTGAGGCGCTAGGCGGCGCGAAAATCGTTTTCTCGGCTCTGCCCGCGGAGGTCGCTGGCGATATTGAAGCCGATTTTGCTCGCGCGGGTGTGGCTGTCTTCAGTAACGCAAAGAATTATCGCATGGCTGCTGATGTTCCACTGCTCATTCCCGAAGTCAACGCCGACCACGCCGCCGCCATCCTGAAGCAACGGAAACAGCGCAATTGGAGTGGCTGCATTATCACCAATGCCAATTGCTCTGCTACCCCTTTAGTTATGGCTCTGAAGCCATTGCAAGAGGCATTTGGTGTGAAAAAGGTCATGGTAACGACCTTACAGGCCATTTCAGGAGCCGGTTATCCCGGCCTCTCTTCCTACGACATCCTTGATAATGCCATTCCCTATATCAGCGGAGAAGAGGAAAAGGTGGAGCGCGAGACGCTCAAGATGCTTGGCCGCTGGAATGAAGGCAATGGATTTACCGATGCCGCTATAGTAGTGAGCGCACACTGTAACCGTGTAGCGACGCGCGAAGGTCATTTAGAGTGTGCCAGTATCGAATTGGGGCGCGAGGTAGAAGCTGAAGAAATAATCACGGCCTGGGAGAACTATCAAGCTGAACCGCAGCAACTGCAGTTGCCAAGCGCGCCGGAACGCGCACTCCTGTACCGTAGGGAGCCGGATCGGCCGCAGACCTTGCGAGACCGTGATACAGGGCATGGTATGACGGTGACTATTGGAAGGCTCCGCCGCTGCCCAATTTTGCACTATAAATTCGCTCTGCTCGGTCACAACACAATTCGGGGTGCCGCTGGCGGCTCCATTCTGAATGCGGAATTGTGTGCCAGCAAGGGATTGATTTAGGCCTCTCTCGCGAAACAGAAGACGAGCGAAACGTTCAGGCCCGGCTCGTCTTCTGTTTCGTTCAAACTACTATTTCATCGCCGCGATCAGGTCTGGCAATAACTTCTCTGCATTGGGTGTCCCTAACCCTGTTGCGGGATCCCAGCCGGGTACCGCCGAATAGCCAGGTACTGTCACCCCTTTATAGTTCACACTGTTGTTGCCATTGGTAATATCATGGAAATCCTGCGTATAGTTGCTGGACTGGGACAGCTTATAGAGCCCGGGATTGATAAAACCAAGAGGGTGGCCCGCCATCTGATTGGCAATAGCGATCAGGCCAGCCCACAAAGGCGCACTCGCACTTGTCCCTCCGGTGAGGCTCCAGGTTCCATCCTGGTAGAAGGCCATTCCTGTAAGAGGATCAGCGTCACCCGCGACATCGGGTACACCACGCCGATTTTTCAACAGGCTTTGTACTGAAGCAGGCAGTGCTTTTTGGAAGGATGGGGCTGTAAAGAAAACACTGAATCCTCCTCCACTGCCTCCTCCTTCAC
>CATPCK010000791.1 GCA_955652655.1 uncultured Ktedonobacteraceae bacterium
GTGTAGGGACCCTTGTGGTCGCCCGTTGGTGGGGATGGGATCGTGTTCCTGCAAGAGGGGAGCCGGGGGAGCAGGACGCGGGCGACCACAAGGGTCCCCTCCCATCTCCACCCCACTCCCGCCCCTACGGTTCCTCCGTGGCTTTTTTGCTTCTCCCGCCCATGATCCCTTCACTTGACGCTTAAGGGGCGCAATGCATTGCGCCCTACATTTAGCTGGTTACTTTGCTGATGACTTCTTCGTCGGAGACGTCACCTTTGATGGTGGCTTGACCGATGAAGAAGAGGGCTGCGCCGATGATGAGCGATAGGACGGCGATGCCCCCAATCCACAAGACCCAGACCGAGCTGCTGAGCAGTGGCGTCCAGGGGCCTGTGAAGATTACGTAGACTCCGACGCCGCTGGCGATGAGACCGAATGCCGAACAGAGATAGAATACCCAGTCCGGGGCCAGGCGAGCGCGGGTAAAGGTTTCATGATACTTGTAGCGAATGATGATGACGTCGATGAAGAGGATCACCATCGAGACGCACCAGATGACAGTGACCGCTGCCTGCAGGATGTCATAGACAATGGTGGACAGGTCACTTGGTCTAAAGCCTGTTTTGAGAGAGTAGGGGGCAATGATGAAGGCCAGCGCGGTGAGGACCGCGGAGATAATGCTCTGCACGAGCACAGCGACCCACGGCACTCTGTTGGCGTTAACTTTACTCATAACTGCCGGCATGCGACGGTCCAGTCCGGAGACGAAGAGCAGGCGTCCAAACGAGTAGTTATAGACGGCGGTATTGAAGATGAAGAAGCCGATAAAGATGATGTTGACGAGCCAGCCCAGGGCAGTTCCCGCAGGGCCAAACCCCAGCGTTACGGCTTCCGCGATCGCTGACGGGCTGCCTTGATCTTTCAAGGGGACGGCGACCATGACGCCAAATGTCCCTATAAGATAGGCGGCGATGACTACCGCTGATCCCCAGAGGAGATAGCGTGTAATCGAGCGTGGATGGGTGATTTCGACGCCCATGTTGAGTGGGACTTCGATCCCTAGTAAGGCCAGGATGACGGTACCATAAAACGTGGCGTTGGTCCAGTTGAGGGACCAGGCGTGCGGCGAGTAGTCGACTGGAGCCGGGTGCCCAAGCGAGAGCAGGCCAGCGAGGCCGACGAGTAAGATTGCGCCACCGTAGGCCACAAAGACAACGTTGACGATGTTTTGTGTGGCACGGAAGCGTAAGATGGACAATACAAAGGAGAAGGCGATGACCGCGATAATGACGACGCCTTGCTGCCATGACTCGGTCAAGAAGTTAGCATTGAGCTGCTGGATAAGTGAGACGACGGCATCGCCCGTGGCGATCATCACGAGCACGCCAGGCCACCACGCGCAGAAGCCAGCAAAGAAGCCCATGAAGGCTCCAAATGCTTTGTTTGTCCAGACGTAGATGGAGCCTTCGCCTGGGAACATGAGACCGAGCTGGCCGGTGATGATGGCACCTGGAATGAGGAAGGTAATGAATCCCAGGCCCCAGTAGATGTAGGCAGCCGGGCCGGCACCCCCTGCCATGACGGCGGAGTTGCTGATAAATAGGACGATTGCAACGAAGATAGCTACCATGTCAAATGAGTTCAAGACTTTGGGGAGAATACCCGCCGCAATGCGTTCAGAACGTAGGACCTCTCCGCTTCCACTCTCGGCAGTTGTTGCCATATGAGTCTTTTCCTCCTAGAAGAATGTCTGTAGCCGAGGCTATAGCCGGGTGGTTAGCGTAGGGCCAGAGGCTACAGATACAGGTACAATATGTTGTGTGATGAGGTTGAAAACGCTCAGCTAGCCACCTGTGTTGTGAAGGCAATTATATGATAGATTCTTAGAGGTAATACGTCAAGTGCTTATGAGTTAAAAAAGCGTCAAAACCTTTTTTGTAACTACTACATGTGCGCGTTTTTACTTCAGGCGCCGCCTTCGGCGGCGAGAGAGAATAGAGCGGGGAGACCCCACACCCCTCCAGGGGCGGCAGCCCCTAGACCCCGCTGCATGTCAGTGTTTTGGCGTTCCTATTGCTTTGGGAACCGTTGTTGGTATGCCTGATTGGGGATTATTTACCTTGGCCTGTTCTTCCTGTATTTTGCGTTGGAGCGCCCGCAGGTAGGCTTGCGCGGCATCGAGATCGGAGTCGGCAATGGTTTGCCACTCTTTAGGCACTTCTTTGACCTGTTTCGACCAGGTTTCGAGTACTGTTTGAAGTGCCGCAAGCGTATCGTTATCCTGGTTAATCCTGGCGAGCCATCCTCGTCCTTGAATAAGCGTTCTGAGGGTGATGTTGAGGAAATCACCTGTGACTTTGGCTGCGAGGGTGAGCAGTGGCGTGACAAAAGCGTCGTAGGCAAGACGTGTCAACTTTGCGGCATTGGTTGCTCCTGTAAGGGAGATACCTTCCAGGTTGGTCAGCGCTGCAATGAACTCTTTGCGTACAGCCTCTGCGCCCGCGGCCAGACCTTTATTGTAGGCATCTTCAATTTGATGTTCAATATTTGTGCCGGCATCGTGAAAGGCCTGGGGAATCTTCGGGCCTAATTCATAGGCGGCGATTCCACCCACGGCAACTACACCAGCTCCCACCAGTAATTTGCGACGAGTGAGTCCACCCTTTTTGGCTTTTCGTCGCGGTCGAGGCCGAGGTCGAGGTCGAGGTCGCGCTGGACGCTCCTCCGGCTCATCTACGTACTCGTCCTCTTCGTATTCGTCATATTCCTCTGGATAGTCATAGCGCGGTTCCGGCAAACGGCGGGTGGTTGCGCGGGTGCGAGGGGCTGGTGATCTCAGCGAAGGATCTTGTGCGTGCACTTCGCGTTGATCGAGCGGGTCCTCGTAGCCGATGTCAGGGTCGACAAAATCAAATTCATTCCATTCGTCCGCTTCTTCGTCTTCACCTGTTTCGATATACTGCTGTGATGGCGGCAGTTGAACGGGGCGATATGCACCTGCCTGGGGCGCTCCTCCATTGCGAGCACGATAGCGGTTACTATAGAGCGCATCATCACTTGATGCTTCATCGACATGATAGGCGTGCTCTTCTTCTTCGTTCGTGTATTGCTCGTCGTCTAATTCAGCGTAATCCTGTTCCACGTCTTCTTCTGGGAGTGTGGTCGATTGATATTTACTGGAGATAATGCTTTGGCGCAGTAATTGTCGAGTTCTGCGGAGATTGGGTCTGGGTGCGAGTTGTCCACTGGTGCGGCGGTTGGCATCTCCGTTTGAGGGCCAGCGGTCGGCTGCTTGAGAGGTGTCTCCTCGTCTATTTCGGGTTGATCCGGAGTTAGAGCCGTTACGGTTCTGACTGTTTAGTGGATCATAATCATATTGCCGTCCAGGACTTCGCCGATAAGCTTTTCTTTCGAAACGATCCTTTGACATATATACCTCTACTCTCCATCAAGCTTAGATCGGTTGTGATA
>CATPCK010000792.1 GCA_955652655.1 uncultured Ktedonobacteraceae bacterium
ATCCTTCCTGTTTAAAGACCTCCAGAGGGCGACCACAAGGGATCGCCCCTACCATGGACGAATGAAATTGCGATATAAAATTTTCATGCTGGCGAACGACCGCAACAGGGTGATCACACCAGGGCGACCGCGACAGGGCGACCCCACCAGGGCGACCGCAAGGGTCGCCCCTACATTTTGGTTATGCGATAGCATGTTTATTCCTCGTGGATTATGTTCGTTACCATGTTCATTCCTTCTGAGCCTTTGGCAATCGGTATGACACTGCCGGCGGATTGGGCGACGGCATCGATGCTTTTGAGGCCGCTGCCGGTTATGAGCAGGACAACACATTCATTTTTCGCCAGCTTGCCATCGGCGAGTAAACGGAGTAGGCCGGCATAGCTGGCTGCCCCCGAGGGTTCGGCGAAGACGCCGGTACGCATCGCGAGTTCTTTCTCAGCCGACAAAATCTCGGCATCTGAGACGGTAATGCCAAATCCTCCACTCTGGCGAATATGACGTACCGCCATGGCACCATTGCGGGGCATGCCAACTGAAATACCATCGGCAATTGTATTGGCCGGATATGGTCGCACGGCACCATCACCTTCCAGGGCTCGCACAATAGCGGGTGAGCCTTCGGCCTGGACGGCGATCAGTCGCGGCAGGCGGTCGACCATACCCAGGCGGTAGAGGTCCTCAAAGCCGCGATAGACGCCGCTGATGATACAGCCATCGCCGGTAGGCACTAACACGGCGTCGGGTACCTGCCAGCCCAATTGTTCCGCGATCTCCAGGCCGACGGTCTTTTTGCCCTCGACAAGATAGGGGTTGTAACCAGTGTTGCGGTTGTACCAGCCAAATGTGTTACAGGCCTCGATGCAGAGATCAAAGGCGTCATCGTAGCTGCCAGCGACGGAAAAGACGGTTGCGCCGCACATAAGCAACTGCATGATCTTGGCGCGCGGCGCATTCTGTGGCACAAAGATGTAGCACGGCAGGCCAAACGAGGCCGCCTGTACTGCCAGCGATGAGGCGGCGTTGCCCGTGGAGGCACAGGCAACAGTCCCCCCTTCCGCCAGCATGACCGCAATAATACTCGCGCGGTCTTTGAGCGAGGCGCTGGGATTGCGCGTATCGTCTTTGAGCCAGAGGTTGGGCATAGCGAGATAGTCGCGCAGCCTTTTCACGGCATACAGCGGCGTATAACCTATCTCCAGGGGAGGCGTATCATTATGGCTATAGGAAACTGGTAGGAGAGCACGATAGCGCCAGAGGGTGTGGTTGCGATCGGCTGCCAGTTGGGCGCGGCTGATATGTGGAGCAATCTGCTCGTAGTCATAATGGACGGCGAGAACGCCCAGGGGGCCGCAGGACGGGCAGGCATATTGAACCCCGGCGGGGTTGTAGGTTGTCCCGCAGAGGACGCATTGCAGGTGATGTATGTGGCTGGCCGGTATCATGGTGCACCTTTGTGTTAGATTTTGTAGGAGACCCTCCGGGTTAGTGGATTATTTCGAGTTTGACTCTGGCTAATTTTGCTTTGTCTGCATCGGTGATGGGATGGTCGCGGTCGGGTACTTCCAGGTCGGTGGTGACGCCACAGAGCTCGGTAGAGAAGTAGCGCAGGCCGTTGTCGGAGAGGACGGTGACGATCATGCCGATGTCTGGATAACGATGGGCGACTTTGAGGGCGGCCGCAACATTACAACCAGAGGAGATGCCGCAGAAGATGCCCTCTTCACGTGCCAGGCGACGCGCCATTTCGAGCGCCTCGTCAGAGGTGGTGGTAACGACGCCATCGAGGTATTCTACGTGGAGCACCTCTGGTATGAAGCCGTCGCCAATGCCTTCGATTTTATGAGCTCCCCAGGAGCCACCGGAGAGGATATCGCATTCCGCGGGCTCGGCAGCGAATACCTTGATGTTGGGATTCCGTTCTTTGAGGTATCTGGAGGCGCCTGTCACGGTACCGCCTGTCCCTTGAGATAGGACCAGGGCGCCAATGTGACCGCCGGTCTGTTCCCATATCTCTGGTCCCGTGGTGCGATAGTGGGCCTCGATGTTATCGGTATTGACGAACTGGCCGACCTCCCAGTATTTGCCGGGGGCGGCAGCCTTTAGCTCTTTGACCTTTTCGATGACCAGGTCTACGTCGCTCTCGGCGCCAGGAGTGAGCACGAGTTCCGCGCCGTAGGCACGGATGGTCTTTTTGCGCTCGTCGCTCATGCCATCTGGCATGACGATGACGACGGGATAGCCTTTGGCAGCGCCAACGCAGGAGGTGGCGATGCCGGTATTGCCGGTGGTACCCTCGATGATGGTCATGCCAGGGCGCAGGTCGCCGCGGCGCTCTGCCTCCGAGACGAGAAAGGGTAAAATACGGTCTTTGACACTGCCGCTGGGGTTAAAATATTCGATTTTGGCGACGATGGTGGGTTTGGCGTCACTTACGACGCGGTGAAGACGTACCATTGGCGTCATGCCTGCGGTGTCAAGTATGCTTTCGGCGATCTGTGCCCGGCGATTCCAGTTGACCATGAGATTTAGTCCTCCTTTGGGTTGGATGGTATTGTAGGGGTGACCCGGATTTGGGTGACCCGTTATAGGGCGACCATTTCCAGGGCGACCACAAGGGTCGCCCCTACATTATGTGTTTAAGATGCGAGAACATTATCGATGTTGGATGAGCAAGGTGAAACATTTAGATTTGTTCCAAATTGGTGACGGTGCGTTCGTTTTGTGTGTTGCCCGTATTCAAGGTTGTTTTTGGTTCTAACAATATGACGTGTGCTTCTTCGTCGGCTATGGGAAGGTGGTCGATGCCTTTGGGGATGATGACAAATTCGCCTTCTTGCAGCGAGATGTCGCGATCACGTAGTTTGATGAGTAGTTTTCCTTTCACTACGAGGAACAATTCGTCTTCTGTTTCGTGATGATGCCAGACAAATTCGCCTTTGAGTTTGACGAGTTTGACGTGGGAGTCGTTGATTTCTCCGGCTATTTTTGGGCTCCAGTAGTCCTGGATGAGGCTGAATTTTTGGTTGAGGTTTACTTTTTCCATTTTTTTTGTCCTATCTGCGATTTTCTCTTTCTGTATCATCTTTCCTTTGTTGTCTTTTACTTATTTTTCTTGTTCGCCGCCTGCGGCGGCGAGAGATTAAAAAAGATTACTGGGGACACCCCAGACCCCGGCAGGGGCTGCGGCCCCTGCACCCCATTGGTGCCTGCGACGAGAAATTATTCGATTTTGGGGAGGACACCCCAGACCCCGGCAGGGGCTGCGGCCCCTGCACCCCTACGCCCTCTTGTGGGAC
>CATPCK010000793.1 GCA_955652655.1 uncultured Ktedonobacteraceae bacterium
AGATTGGAGCCTCCATGAACGAGGACCTGCTCTACCTGCAGGCAACCGGATTTGTGCTGCGGCCCGATGGGACCGTTGCCGTAGCGGTCTACTCGAGCAGCGCCATTGGCCGCCTGGTTGCTGCCGATACCATCAATTTTCTCAAGTATCTGCAGAAAATGCAGTCACCAACGTGAGATGTGTTCACTTCCACACGGCAACACCTTGTCTTCGATCATTGTTCTTGATAGCGCAAAGGAGGAACGCAAACCATGTCAGAAGCATTTGAGTACGTATCACATGCCCGTCTCCTGTATAAAGACGGCTACCGCAACGCCTATCTCGGTGAAGTAGCCACGCCCGTCGTGTACGGCGTCCAAGGGAAACTGCGCGAGTATTATGGGACCAAAGAGGGTCCTCCCATTGCATCGACGTTAGATCACATCGTGGCTGCCGTTGCAGGCTGAATGTATGGCACGCTTGCCGGCGCCCTGGAAGCCGCGCAAGATTCCTTTTGACCGTCACCTGTACACAGCCACCGTCGATGGACGGATTGTGGGGATGGGCAAGACCATCCGCATCGAGTCGATCGCGGTCCACTACGACCTGACCGTTCCGCCAAGCTCTCGCGCTGCAACTGAACGCGCGCTGCACCTTCACCCCGAAGGGTGTCCAGCTCACCAGAGCGTAAAGGCAGCCATCAGGATCACGTGGGATGCGACGCTGCATGTCGGGGAAGAGGTGGTCCTCTTGAGTAGCGTGGCTCCCCTCGCATAAGATGTCAGAACCGAGAGATCATCACCAGCGCTCTAACGCTGTAACACTGGGCGCTTCGACGAGACTAGAAAGTATGACTCGCATAGTTGCAAAAACTGGCGGCACCCTGCACGAAGCCTCAGCCTACCAGACCAGACTATCTCAGTACTGCCATCAGTGTCGGCAGTATCACAAGAAGCCAAGATCAGAGCGCTGGCACCAATGTCCTTGCGGATTCGGGCCGGTGCAGCGTGATCTCTACTCGGCTTTCGCGGCTTTCCTACCTGGAACCGCAGCAAACGATCCCCTCTATCACCCAGCC
The DNA here is from genome assembly GCA_955652655.1 of uncultured Ktedonobacteraceae bacterium. Classification (GTDB taxonomy): domain Bacteria; phylum Chloroflexota; class Ktedonobacteria; order Ktedonobacterales; family Ktedonobacteraceae; genus UBA11361. Next base: position 1,058 of record CATPCK010000793.1, read on the forward strand.
TGTCTGGGAAGGTGCGGAGCCGCGCCTGCAAGCCGTGATGGAGGAGCTTCAACAACGTGCGAATGAGGGGCAGCACTTGCCCCGAAGCATGGGCTTAGTGGCTCGACGCAAAAGCGGAGCTGCCCGTGCCGGAGCGCGTCGGCTTCAAAGTCCTGCCTATCTCCACCAAGAGCCGGTTTCTCCTTCGGGAGAGGCAGGAAACGGTGGGTGAGGAACAGGAACCTCCGTGCATTTATGCCGGAGAGGCCTCAGTGGTCAAGTCGGCATAGTTTCCAGGAATCGCCGGAAACTGTTTGTACTCAACCCCCAATGGCTTGAGCGAATGTATCACTGATATCGGGGTTTTTGGTGCAGCTGCTTCTCCGCCCCTGCTCGCTGTGCAGGGTGTGGAATAGCGCTGCCGGATCGGGGATGCTCACTTCGACAGGAGGCGTTGCCGCTGTACAACGTTCGATGGAAAAGCGGGGCCACCCCATCTTCGCCAAAGCAGAGGTTTTCGGATAAGCTTTTCATCATTCGTTCTCCATTTTTGCTTTCAACCGTCGCAAATCGTTGTGGAGATTCCGTTTGACCATCGGAGCCATGAGGAAATCAGCGAGACCATAGAATGACCGAGCGGTTCCTTGCACTCTGATCGTCGCCAGGGTCGCGCCAGTATCGAGCGCATCAAATTGGTACGTGACGTTCATCGGGAACGGGCTTTTGATCGACTCCATGGCCATGAGATGATCAGGTTCAAGCGTCCGTACCTCAAGAATGTAATCGATGGACCGGCCCAGAAATTTCGCTCGCCGTTGGACCTGGGTTCCTGTGCCGATAGGCTGTGGTGTCAGAAGCTTCGCCTGTGAGATGCCACCAATCCATAGGGGATCATTGGCCGGCTCAAAAGCATACGCAGCAACAGCTTTGCTGTCTCGTTGTATTTCAATGTGTACGGTTACATCTAAGGCCATATGCAACTCCTCTCTCAGAATAGGAAGCGACACATCCCCGAATTGCCTGTTCGCACTTTTCCAATGCCTCAGGGCAAACTTTGAAGCGCGCGGTCTGATAGACCGTCACAATGTCTCTCCCTCTTTGCCTTCTTCAAGCCAGGCTACCAATCGTCCGAAAAAGAAACTCCAGCCCTGATCAACCGCTTGGTAGAGTCGATCCCAATCATCGCCGACTCCCCACCCTGTTTCGATAAGCCGCAGGTGCGTGCCTTCTCCCTGCGAGTTCAGTTCTATGGTGACGGTGGTCTCACCCAGGCTCTCATCCATCTGCCAACGAAATGACAGCCGGTGCGGCGGATCGACAACCTGGAACGCTCCCTCTGCGACCTGGTGCTCACGCCAGGTGAATTTCAAGGCCCCACCCGGGCGCAGGTCCACTTCTGCCTTGCCGACGAACCATTTCTCAAGTTCGGAGGGTTCGGTGAGGGCGCGGAAGACTCGCTCTGGGGTGGCGCGAATAAACAGCGTTTTCTCAAGTGTGCGACCACTTCCTGGTGTCGTAGCCTCCATGGTTGAGTTATGTTCCTTTCTCCTCCGGCGATTCCACAAAGGTGCGTAGGGCTTGCAAATGGGCGTCCCAGGAGGCCGAGCGTTTCGCCCACAGGTCGTCACCCTCGGGCAGAACATTGATCAACGTTGCCAGCACCGCTCGAAAGGTGGCAACCTCAGCAGATGAGTGATGCTTTGTAAGCTCGTCCTCGATGGCATGCTCCCAACCCGCCAGTTCTGGCTCGAGTTCCGTGTGCAACGCCTGGCCCGTCCTGGTTAACCAGAGGCGAACGGCCCGGCGATCTGCATCATTGCGCTTGCGTTCGACCAGCCCTGCCTGCTCCAGTTGATCAGCCAACCAGGTCGCGGAGGTCGCATCAAGTTGAGCGCGAACTCCCACTGCGCGTAATTGCAACCCGTCTTCTCGCCAGAGCTGGCGCAAGAAAAAGAGCTGTGAAGGCGTGAGCCCGCAATCCGTCAATGCCTTCGCGTAGAACTTCGCCAATTTCCGCGCTGCTGCACTCAATGCAAACCCAAGTGGCTCTCGATTGTGGCCAGCCTGATCGGGCTTCATCGATAAAAATCCTCCTAATATAGATCATTTTAATTAGAAATAAGTTGCGTGTCAAGAGCTGAATACATCACACCCGGCCTGGCTCAACAAATGGGTACAGCATCCGTATACGGTTGGAGATGCCCCCCTGTACGCCTCATTACCAAACGGACGGTATTGTCAACTTGGCTCTGTCGGCATCAAATGGTTGATCGATATGACGTACTGGGACGATGAAAACACATCCATCTGTTCCTGATTACAAAGGCTACCGCTTTCCACCAGTCATTATCAGTTACGCGGTCTGGCTCTATTTTCGTTTTTCGCTCAGTTACCGCGGTGTTGAGGAACTTTTGGCTCAGCGCGGGATCGTCGTGTCCTACGAAAAGGTGCGGCAATGGTGCCTCACAGTTGGTCAATCCTAGGCCAATGAACTACGACGTCGCCGCCCTCGTTGTCGCGACAAGTGGTATCTGGGACGCGGGTCGTTCTCTCGATTCGAGGCAAGAAGCATCACCTCTGGCGAGCGGTGGATCAAGATGGCAACGTGCTGGATATCTTGGTGTAGAGCCGACGCAACAAACATGCCGCTCAAAGCTTCTTTCGTAAGCTCCTCAAAGAGCTGAACTACGTACCTCGTGTGATCGTTACGGATAAATTGAAGAGCTATGCTGCGGCGAAACGAGAGATTTTGCCAGGCGTAGAGCATCGGCAGCATAAACGGCTCAACAATCGGGCAGAAAATTCACATCAACCGACGCGACTCCGAGAAAGAAAATGCGAAAATATAAATCAGCCAAACAGGCACAACGCTTTCTCTCGGCGTTTGGTCCCATCTCCTCGCATTTCCAACCACGACGACATCGAATGAGCGCATGGGAATACCGTGCCACTTTACAAGACCGATTCCATGTATGGAATGAAGTGACCGGAGCCAAACCGGTCGCGTAATTACAACTCTTCCCCAATCTCTTCTTATCCTCCAACGTCTTCCTACTTTATAACTCAGCAATACACTTTGCTCCTCCGAATAAGTTGACAATATCACCCGCCCAGATCGAGAGGGTGCATTTTCCCGCGTACCCAGAACGCCAGCGTGACGGCAGGGTTGATGTGTGCGCCGCTGAGCCTCTCCAGGGGAGAAATGGTAACGAGTGAACCGCTCCCGGCGAAAAGGAGTCTGGTAATGAGCAGGCGTGCGCTTGTATCGGGGAGGACGGCGGCCAGCGGTGAACCCGCGCCAAAATCGAAGACGACGGCGCTCAACCCCGCAAAGGCAGAAAGGCTGTTCCTGCCAGCTCCACCCCATACTCAATCCAGTGGAGCTGCCTCCGCCACGCCTGATCGTGCATGGCTCTTGCCCTTTCTCAAGCACGCGCTCATTCCCGCCCGTTCCCTTGAACATCGTCACCGGGCTTGCGAGATAGCCCATGCCGCATTCACGAGGCCGATGTGGCTGAACGCCTGCGGGAAATTGCCCAGCAACTCGCCGGTCGCCGGGTCGACCTCCTCGGCGAGCAAGCCGACATCATTCGCATAGGCAATCGCCTGTTCAAAGGTCGCCCTGGCTCGCTCGATCTCCCCGGCCAACGCCTGGGCCTGGGCAAGCCAGAATGTGCAGAGCAGGAATGTCCCTTCCTCCCCGGCCAGCCCATCGGATGCGCGGTAGCGGTAGACCAGGCCGCGTGCATCGGTGAGCTTTTCCGCGATGGCATCGATGGTGGAGCGCATGCGCGGGTCGGTGGCGGGCAGGAACCCGACAATCGGCATCATGAGAGCTGAGGCATCCAGATCATCTGAGCCAAACGACTGCGTGAATGCTGCGGCCTTCTCGCTCCAGCCACGCTGGAGGATGGCATCGCGGATCTGCTCACGCGTGGCCGCCCACTCGTCAATGCGGTCGCGCGCCTGCAAAATATCGGCGAGATCGATAGCGCAGTCCAGCGCCACCCAACACATGAGCTTTGAGTAGAGGAAGTCCCGCGGGTCTCCTCGCACCTCCCAGATGCCCTGGTCCTGCTCCTGCCAGCGAGCCGCCGCGGTGTCTGCGACCTCGACCAGGAAGTGGCGCGTGACCTCGTCTAGTTCCCCGAGCTGGTCGCGCAGGCGGCGGGCCGCGCCCAGGAGTTCCCCGTAGACATCAAGCTGGCGCTGATTCCAGGCGCCGTTGCCCACACGCACTGGTCGGCTGTCGCGCCATCCAGACAGGTGGCTGATCGTGCGCTCGCTCAGGTCGTGTTCGCCACCGATGCCGAACATGATCTGGAGATCGGCGTCTCGCCGGATCTGGGTCGCCACCGCGCCCGCCATCCAGGAGAAGAACCAGTGCGCCTCATCGGGGCAGGCGGCGACCCAGAGCGCGTCCAGGGTAAAGCTGGCGTCACGTACCCAGGTGTAGCGGTAGTCCCAGTTGCGCTCTCCTCCGATGGACTCTGGCAGCGAAGTAGTGGGCGCGGCGACGATGGCCCCGGTGGGCCGATACGTGAGCGCCTGCAGCACTCGCCCGCTGTGATGAACCAGGTCCCGCCAGGGTCCCTCGTACCTTTGATGCATGTCTGACCAGGTACGCCATCCTGTAGTGGTGTCATGCAGGTAGTCGGAGATTGCCGCTTCAGTACATACCTGTGGGGTTTTCTGCCAGCTTGCCTGGTGCTGCAGCGCAAAGTTCGCCTGTTCACCGGCATGGAGGGTAAAGCGCGCCCGGGCGGTCGATTCTTCCATAGACAATGCTACGGGAGAGGAGAGGAGCAGGACATCGGCCCCACCACGGGCGTAAATGCCTCCCTGAACCGGTCTCAGCAGGGGCGCAATGAGGCCGTATTCGAGCCGGGGCGCATACGCAAGCTCGATCTCTACAATACCACTCTGGCACGACACAGAACGGAGCACTACTCCAGGCGAATCGACGCCCAGTTCGTGCCCGCGCGCGTTTCGCCCCATCGCCATCGCGTCGACCAGCACCGCCGTGCCGGTTGGGGTGCGGAAGGTGGTCTCAAGCACCATCGTTCCTTCAAGGTAGCGGCGGCTCACCCCGCTCGCGCCAGCTGCATTGATGGACCAGTGACCCGCCTGCTCGTCCAACAGGTGGGCAAAAACCGATGGCCCATCGAAGCGGGGAAAGCACAGCCAATCGATGGAACCAGCGCGGCTCACCAGCGCGGCTGAGCGACAGTCTGACAGTAGAGCATACTCGGCAATGGGCAGCGTACTCATGATCGTTCTCCTCGTCGTTACATAGGCATCTCAACTCGCGACCTCGACGTAGACCTTGATGGCCTCCTTGTCCTCGGTGAGGTGACGCAGCATCTCCGCAAAGTTTTCCAGGCCCCCGACACGCGTGGTGAGCAACTGGTTTAACCAGCCTGGGTAGAAGGCTTCCGCCTTGACCAGGTCGTTCACCCCGCTGACGAAGTCGGCGTGGGAGGCGTTCACCGTGCCGACCATCACCTTGTTGCCCAGCACAAAGCCCTGGTTGATCGCATCCGCATTGACCTCGGCTTTCTTGTCTCCCCCCGTCACGCTCGAGAGCACGAGGACGCCATTTTTGCCGAGCGCCTGCGCCGCCTCGAAGACCAGCGGGCTAAAGCCGGAGGCCTCGAAGATGAGGTCGAACGGTCCAAACATCCCGCTCGCCTCGATCATCGTCGCCTGTTGCGAGCTGACGTAGTGCGCGCCGAGTTCGGTGATGAGGTCGCTGTTGCGATAGGGTGGCAAGCGCCGTGAGTAGCAGGTCACTTCCAGGCCGCGCAGCCGCATGGCTAGCGTCGCCAGCAGCCCGATGGTACCTGCTCCGACCACCGCGGCGCGGCGCGGCTGCCACACCTTCAGGCGTCTCTGAATCTCGTAGGCCTGGTGCACGCCTTTTTCGGCCACGGTGAGCGGCTCGAGCAACACCCCCACCTCGCGCAACGTCCCTGGGAGCGGGACAATGTAGTCCGCATCTTCAACGTAGTATTCGGTCAGATAGCCATGGCGCAGGTTGATGCCGCGCTCATAGTACACATCATCGGTGGTCATGTCCTGCAAGCCGACCGCGTCGTAGATACTGTGCCCCGGCCTGCGTACCGTGGCCACCACATAGGCTCCCGACCTGATGGTATCCGGGACGTGCGGGCCGACCTCGACCACCTGGCCGAAATTCTCATGGCCGGTGATGAGGAATGCCTCACCCGCCGGCGCGTTGCCGTATTCCGCCGCGTTGATCTCCTTGTCGGTGCCATCAACGCCCACGCGCAGCACCTTCACCAGCACGCCTCGACCGCCAGGAATATTTGCAATAGCCGGCATAGGCACATCCTCAAGGTGCATCGAATATGGCTTACCTGGGTAAACCGCTATCGCTTTCATATGTCATCCTCTCTTTCGTCGTTTCATCAATAGCAAACGCACGCGGGACGGCCATTATTCGCACTTCCGCCTGCCGGAGTTTCGCTCCCCACTGTTCTTGTCTTGCAGCACACCGATTCGTTACAGGTCGGGTGATCGGCATATCCGAAACAGAACATTGCCCAAACCCCCTGCGGAATCTGATATGTGTTTCGCTACAACTCCGAGCAAGCGGCAGATGAGGGGTTCGGAGGCCAGGAAGGCACGTTGAGCCTCTATAGTTTCTGGCTGGTCTTGGAGAAGATGCTGACCTACGCAAACCACGTCGGATTGTTCGCCGAGGAAATCGGGGCGACCACTGAGGTGCCGAGAAGCTTTCCCCAGACTTTTCCCCATCCCTCGCCGATCAGCGCCTGCTACAACATGGATCGAGCCTTAAACGGGACGTTGGACGGGTAGGAAAAACACCCGTCCCTCACACAACCTGTCAGCAGGCCCACCCTCTCGTACTGCAATGCGACCCATCCCGGCACTCACCCGCGCAACTCTCGAAATTTCTGGAGCAGCGCTTCTTTCGTTTGGGGAAACGTCGGCTCCTGCGCCAACTGGCGCAGCATCGCAATGGTACGCCGCATCTGTGCATAGTAGGCTGAACAGTTGGGACACCCAATCATGTGTTCGGTGACCGCCATGTGCATCTCGGGTAGCAGTGCGTCTTCGAGGTAGTCGGTCACCAGTCCCACGACTTCCCTACACGTCAGCTCACGATTTTCGTCTTGCTCCATCATGCTACACCTTCCCGTCTTCATGTAAGTACTGATCCAGGGCGTGTCGCACACGGGACCGGGCACGATGGAGCAGGACGCGCTGATTCACCTCGCTGATCTCAAGCAGCTCACTCACTTCGCCCGCAGTCCATCCCTCGAGATCGCGCAGGATGATGACCTGCCGTTGCCGGGGGGATAAGGCTTCAACCGCAATCTGAATACACCTCTGTGTCTCCTGAGAGAGGAGATGCTCTTCCGGGTTGTTCCCCCAGCTGCTCGGGGATGAGATCCAGGACCCGCTCGCATCGAAGACGGGTTCAAAGGATTCTCCCTCTTCGTCCACAAGCGATGAAAAAGGGATGCTGCGACTTTCGTGCTGCCCGCGCGTGATAGCGATGTTGATGAGGATGCGAAAGATCCACGTCTTCAAAGAGCAGCGTCCTTCAAAACGGCTCAGACCTCGGATCACCCCCAGCCATGCCTCCTGGACGACCTCCTCGGCCACGACGGGGTTGGAGACGTGGAACTGCGCAAGACGGGCCATGGACGGACAATACTGATCGAACAGGGACGCGAAGGTTGCCTCATCACCCTCGCGCAGCCTTTGGAGGAGGAGATCGTCTGCTGCTGTAACGCGACCGTATGTGGTCTGCGCAGATTTTACCGGAACGGTGGGTATGGTAGTCAGGTTTTCTGGCTCGCGCATCGGTTCGCTCATGCCCGACCTTTCTTAAAAATAGTAAACGGGCCGTCCAGTTGCAATATTCTCCTCCAGGAGAAGAGTCGTCGTGATCGTGTCAATGACGTGAGGAACTGCAGGATGACTCGTGGTACAATGCTCTTTCTTCCACGCTTTCATCAGTATCCACAAACACTAGTATAGCAAGGAAAGCCATTTTCAGCAAGGTGAACACGTGGTGATGTGGAGCAGAACAGATGCACTTGCCCTCAAATTATCTCGCGTGTGTAACGATCTGTTTCCTTTCGAGACAATAGCACCGAGGTGTACAATAAACCGCAAGGATGTGCGAGAGTCTACCGCTGGCATCGATTATGAGGACGACGAGTCGGTCGTTCCTCTCCACATGAGAAAGAGGAAAGTACACAGATGAACGAAGAACACAAACAACGCAAAGAAACCATCGCGGCCCTGCTCCATCAAACGGCGGAGGATCATCACGTGGCCTATAAGGAGACCGACGGAGTTGATGCAGACTGGTCGATCTGGTACGCGGGCCACCTGCTGGAAAACGGCTTTGATACCCTGCTCGACGCGAAACTGCTGAAAAGCGATGTGATCTACTTACTGGTGCTGGTCGATAAGCAGCAGATGACCGAAGCTCCGGGTGCCCGCTGGGAGCGGTACTACGCGGATTTTTTTGTCACTCGCTATCTGAAGGAATGAGGCTCTCATGCCAGCCGTCTCATTTACTGGCTTGCTCATCGTGGCAGTGGTGGCCTTTCTATCACCGCTCCTGCTGGGCCTCTCGCCTGCCCGCCGCCTGCCCTCGGTCGTGCTCGAGATCGCGGCGGGCATCGTGATTGGCCCCTCTGTACTTGGCTGGGTCAGAGTCGATCTGCCGATTTCACTCCTCTCGGTACTTGGGCTGGCATTCCTGCTCTTTCTAGCCGGGATGGAAGTCGAACTTGAGCGGTTGAGAGGGCGCTTACTGGTCTTCGTTGGCTCGGCTTTCCTGCTGTCGCTGGGGCTGGCATTGCTTGTGGGGTTTGGACTGTATCTAGCCGGGCAGGTGGTGTCGCCGCTGCTCATCGCTATCATCCTGGTGGCAACTGCACTGGGCGTCGTTGTTCCCCTGCTCAAGGATGCCAATGAAAGCACCTCGGATTTCGGGCAACTCATCATCGCCGGCGCGATGTTCGCCGAGTTCGGCTCGATCATCTTGCTCTCGCTGTTCTTCTCCCGCGAGGCCAGCAGCACGGCTAGCAAGCTGGTGCTGCTGATGGGTTTCGTCGTGCTAGCCGCGGGCTTCGCCTTCGCCGTACTGCGCCTGGAGCGCTCGCAGCGTATCGCCGCCGTGCTGCTGCGGCTGCAGGACACCACAGCGCAGATACGCGTGCGCGGGGCTTTTATGCTGCTGGTAGCCTTCGTTGCGCTGGCCTCAACGCTTGGACTCGAGACCATTCTCGGTGCCTTTATCGCCGGGGTGATCCTGAGGCTGGTGGACGGAGATCGCATGATGACTCACCCGCAGTTTCGCCAGAAGCTCGAAGCCATCGGCTTCGGCGTGTTTATCCCGGTCTTTTTCGTGACGAGTGGCCTGCAGTTCGACCTGCCAGCGCTCTTTGCCAGTCCCACCACCATCCTGCGCGTGCCTGTCTTCCTGGCTGCGCTGCTCGTCGTGCGGGGACTACCTGCTCTGCTCTACCGCCCGCTCGTCGGCACCCGCCGCTGGGTGGCCGCGGGACTGTTGCAGGCGACCTCGCTGTCCTTCATCGTCGCGGCAACCCAGATCGGCAGGGAACTCGGATTGATCACCAAGGCGACGGGCGCAGCACTCATCGCCGCCGGCTTGCTGTCTGTCCTGATTTTCCCGCTTCTTGCGCTGACCCTCTTGCGCAGCCGCGAGGCGGATTCCCCGCCCGTCCAGAAACAGAGTGAGTGAGGCGTGAATTAAGTTTCCTCGAGCGGGAACCTCCTGACCGACACGAGCACTTCACTGACCACCTGGCCCCTGGGCGAGCCCATCGGCCAGCTCGATCAGCGACCGTACGACGCTGTGCGGAGGTGGCGCGAGCGTATCGAAGACGCCCCCAGAGCGATTGACCCAGCTCGCCTGCATGCCCGCGGCCTCGGCTCCGATCACGTCAAAGGGATTCGAGGAGATCAGCCGCACTGTCTCGATGGGCCGCCCCAGGCGGTTTGCCACGTGCCGGTACACCTGCGGGGAGGGTTTATACACGCGCACCTCGTCAACGCTCACGAACCCGTCGCAGTACGTATAGAGTCCCGCCGCCTTCATGATCGAAGTCAGCATGGCCGGGCTGCCATTGGAGAAGACCACCATGCGGTACCCCGCCTCTTTCAGGCGCTGCAGGCCGGGCTCGACATCGGCGAAGCGCTCGAGGTCGTTGTACTGGGCCATGAGGGAGTCCTTCTGCTGCCTATCCAGGTCGCATCCAACAGCGGCCAGCGCATAGTCAAGGGCTTTGCGCGTCACTTGCTCAAAATCTTCGTAGCGCTCCATGGCGGTGAGGCGGAACGTGTACTCGAGCTGCTTCTGCCGCCACAGTTCCGCGATGCGCTGCGCCTCGCGCGGGAGAAAGCGTTCGAGTTGCTTCCAGATGCGCAGGGGGTCTACCAGTGTGCCATACATATCGAAAGCCAGCGCCTCTGTAACTGACATAATGGTCCTCCTTTTGGTTGAATCGAGAGTGCTTTCCTTCAGCAGACCCTCAGGAGATGCGCTCTAAAAAACTGGCGATGGCCGCCCCGATCTCCGCCGGCGAGTCCTCCTGCACGAAATGGATGCCTTTGACCGTGACCTCCTCTTGATGGGGGAAGGCTCGGCAGAACTCCCGCTGCGCCCCGGTCAAAATCGAGCCGGGATCGGCGTTGATGAACAGCTTGGGGACGTCGCTGTGCGCCAGCCATTGGGCATAGCTATCGACAACCTGTGTAACGTCGGCGGGTTCTCCCTCGATGGGGATCTCGCGCGGCCAGGTGAGAGTGGGGCGGCGCGACTCACCGGGTTGCAGGTAGGGGCGGCGGTAGACCGCCATCTCCTCGTCGCTCAGATGCCGCATCACGCTGGCGGGCAGGATGCGCTCGACAAAGACGTTCTTCTCCAGGATGATCTGTTCACCGGCGGGGGAGCGCAGCGCTTGAAAGAGCGAGCGTGCCTGCTCGGGCCATTCCTGCCAGGTGACCGGTCGCACCAGCGCCTCCATGTAGGCTAGCCCCTTGATGCGCTCCGGGTGGCGCCGCGCCCAGGAGAAGCCCAGGGCCGAGCCCCAGTCATGCACGACCAGGGTGATGTTTTCCCGCAAGCCCAGGGCGTCGAACCAGGCGTCGAGATAGCTCGCGTGATCGGCGAAGCGGTAGGAGGAGTTCCTGGCTTTGCCCGAATTACCCATGCCCACCAGGTCGGGAGCTAGGCAACGCCTGCTCCCCTCGATATGGGGAATGATATTGCGCCAGAGGTAAGAAGAGGTGGGATTGCCGTGCAGGAAGACCACCGGCTCACCTTCGCCGGTGTCTATGTATGCCATAGTGGTATCAAGCACGGGTACCTGCCGACGTTCGTAGGGGTCAGCAGCCGAGAGAGCGTGGGAACTCATAGAAGTCCCTCCATGTGATGTGTCCGGGAG
>CATPCK010000794.1 GCA_955652655.1 uncultured Ktedonobacteraceae bacterium
GACGCTTACCACCGCGACAACAACGATATCTAGCAGGAAGTCCAGGAAACGAGTGAGAAGCGGCAGCACACTGCCCGCGAATCCCCCAAGTTGGGTGACGATCTGCTGGCGAGCAGAGGCAATCTGTTCCTGCGAGATGCCGAATGTTCTCAATAGCGACTCCAATGGCGTCAACTGGGCATTATTGGCCGGGGTCAATAGGAAGCGCACTTCTTTGGCAAGTAAGCCGACCTGTACGACCGACGTATTAACGATAAGGTAGACGAAGAAGCCGAAAGCGATGAGAACAACGAGATAGACGATGAGGATAGCCAGGACACGCGGCATCACGCGCTGCAGGAGCTTTACCGCGGGCGCAAGGGCGAAGGCAAGTAGGGAGGCTATGGCTAGCAGGAGTAGCGAACGGATTACGTGCCACGCGGCCCAGAAGATGATTGCTACTACGACGATCCAGGCGAGTATGGCGATGGGGATGTCGCGCCTGCGCTTCCATTTAGAATTTTGGCGTTCTTCGCGCCAGCTTGTTTCTTGAAGTGATTCTAATGCCATACGTGTTGTATCCCCTTCTTCATTTACTTTACGGTTGGTAAAAAGAAAGGGTTTCAATGTGTAACCCCTCCTAATTAAAGCTTTTTTATCTTTATCATTTGGACCGAAAAGGGAAGATACTGTCTCTGTTCCCGGGTATTTTTCGTAATACTACCATAGCTACCAACTTATTAGGTATTTTTGATGAGATGGGCGAAAACGGACAAGGAGCATTTTCATGGCTGTATTTGCAACCTTATTTGGCAGGCTTGCCCAACGCCTCACCCCGGGCAATATAGGTGAAACTCTTCACACGCACGTGGGACAGGTTCCTAATCCTGTCAGCGAACGAAGTCACCACCTGAAACCGCGCATTCACGATGCGAAGATGGTCAAGAGCGTCTGTCCCTATTGCGCTGTGGGGTGCGGGCAGCGCGTCTATGTCAAAGATGGCAAGGTGATTGACATCGAAGGCGACTATGATAGCCCGATCAGCGGTGGGTGCCTCTGCCCAAAAGGGGGGGCGAGCTACCAGCTAGACATCAACAGCCGGCGTTGGACAACCGTAAAATATCGCGCTCCTTACAGTACAGAATGGGAAGACAAGCCTTTGGATTGGGCGATGGACCGTGTTGCGCAACTGGTCTATGAGACCCGCGAGGCCACCTTCCACGAGACGGACGACAAAGGCAACCCTATCAACAACACGGTGGCGATAGGTTCACTTGGTGGCGCAACTCTTGATAACGAAGAGAACTACCTGATTACCAAGCTCTTTCACTCACTAGGAATGGTGTGTATCGAAAACCAGGCCCGTATATGACACAGCGCGTCAGTGCCGGGTCTCGGCGCAAGCTTCGGGCGCGGTAGCGCCACAACCTTCCTACAAGATTTGCAGAATAGTGATTGCATCTTAATTCAGGGGAGCAATTTTGCCGAATGTCACCCTGTAGGGTTTCGTTGGGTGATGGCCGCGAAAGAGCGCGGGGCAACGATTATTCATGTTGATCCACATTTCTCGCGTACATCGGCTCACGCTGATATCTATGCTCCTATCCGTGTAGGCACTGATATCGCCTTCCTGGGAGGCCTCATCAATTACGTTTTGCAGAATGAGCTCTACTTTAAGGAATATGTACAGGCATACACAAACGCTACAGCAATTATTCGCGATGAATTCCACGATACAGAGGAACTGGAAGGGGTCTTCTCTGGCTTGAAAAGCGACCGTAGTGCTTACGATACGAGTAGCTGGCAGTACAAAATGACGGAGAAGGGTGAGTCGCGGGAGCCGACAGGAGAAGCATCAAGCAAGACAGCTACGCCGAAAAAGGGAGCAACTACACATCATAATGAGCAACATATCGTGCCCGATGGCCAGGAAGGACAGGGATTGCTGCCCCATGCTCATCCCAGCCAGATCGAGCACGATGAAACCATGCAGCATCCTCGCTGCGTCCTGCAGATCCTGAAGCGTCATTACGCACGCTATACACCCGAGGTGGTCGAGCAGATCTGTGGAATCTCCCAGGAGACCTTCTTAAAGATAGCAGACACCCTGGTGAAGAACTCCGGACGCGAACGAACCACCAACATCTCATATGCTGTAGGCTGGACGCAGCACACAACCGGGGTACAGATGATCCGTACAGCAGGAATTTTACAGCTCTTACTGGGCAATATGGGTCGTCCAGGGGGTGGCATCATGGCCCTGCGCGGTCATGCCAACATTCAGGGCTCTACTGATATCCCGACGTTGTATAACCTGCTGCCGGGCTACCTGGTTATGCCCAGTGCCTTGCGCGAAGAGTACGACTTTCAGACGTATATGGAGCACAATAACCAGGAAGCTGGCTGGTGGGTTCACTATCCTGAGTATTTCGTGAGTCTTTTGAAGGCATGGTATGGCGACGCGGCCACAAAGGAGAATGACTGGGCCTACAACTACCTGCCCAAAGTCATCGAGGACCATTCAGACCTGGCCATGTTTGTAACCATGAAGGACGGGAAAATGAAGGGTTACTTCTCGATGGGGCAGAACCCGGCGGCAGGCGGCGTGAATGCTGGCTTCCACCGTGCCGCCATGGAGAAGTTGGACTGGATGGTTGTACGCGACCTGTATGAAATTGAGACGGCAGCATACTGGAAACGGGATGGTATCGACCCTACCAGGATTCCTACAGAGGTCATCTTCCTTCCTGCCGCGTCACACGTGGAAAAAGAGGGAAGCTTCACCAATACACAACGCCTCATACAGTACCGTGACCAGGCTATAGACCCACCGGATGATGCTCGTTCGGAGAACTGGTTCTTGACGGAGCTCTATGTCCGTCTGAAAGAACTTTACAAGAACAGTACGAAGGAGCGTGACAAGCCCATTCAAAATCTGACCTGGAATTATCGCCGCGAGGGACCATTACAGGAACCCGTCGTTGAAGATATCGTGAAAGAGATCAACGGTTACACCGTCGCTGATGGCAAGGTGGTCAAAAGCTTTACGCAGCTCAAAGCGGACGGCAGTACGGCCTGTGGTGTCTGGATCTTCAGTGGCATTATGCCTGAAGAGGGGAAGAACCTGTCACGGAGCCGCCATGGCGACGAGTATGTCAGTCTCGACTGGGGCTTTACCTGGCCTGCCAACCGCCACATTCTCTACAATCGTGCCTCGGCTGACCCGGATGGCAAGCCGTGGTCCGAGCGCAAGAAATATGTCTGGTGGGATGCTGAACACGATAATGGGAATGGAACAAAGGGACGCTGGGTCGGGTATGATGTGCCGGACTTCCCTGAGACGAAGCCACCTACTGCCAAAGCTGATCCAAATGGTTATGGGCTGGATGCGCATTCTGGCGCAGATCCATTTACGATGCAGAATGAAGGTCGAGCAAGGCTCTATGTTCCAAGTGGATTGACCGATGGCCCGCTACCTACACATTACGAGCCGGTGGAGTCACCTGTCACGAATCTGCTCTACCCCAAAACGCCAAACAACCCGGTCGTGAAACACTGGCGCCGGCCAGATAATCCAGAAAATGGCCTTGCCAATCCAGACTATCCTTACGCGATCACGACGTACCGGCTCACCGAGCATCACGTGGGCGGTGCTATGTCACGCTGGTTGCCATGGCTCTCCGAACTACAGCCCGAGCTGTTCGCCGAGATTAGCGAGGAACTGGCGGCGGAGAAGGGTGTCAACAACGGCGATTGGATCACCATCTGGACAGCGCGCGGCGAGATAGAGGCGAAGGCGATGGTCACGCAGCGCATCAAACCCCTGAAGATAGAGGGTCGTACCTTGCATCAAATCGGCTTGCCGTACCATTGGGGCTATAAAGGAGTGGTCAAGGGCGACGTCGCCAATGATTTACTGCTCCTGGTTGCCGACCGCAACGTCAGTATGCATGATGCCAAATCGTTTACCTGCAACATGCGTCCAGGTCGTCGCTCACACCAGGGCGAGGATGGCAGTATTGTGGGGCGAGAAATGCCGTAAATATATAAAGGGAAACGCTGATGGGCAAAATGGGATTTTTCACCGATACGACGCTCTGCATTGGCTGCAAAGCCTGCGAGGTTGCGTGCAAACAATGGAACCAGTTGCCTGCCGATGGTTACAGGTTAACGGGGCATAGCTACGATAATACCACTAAGCTCTCCGCCACAACCTGGCGGCATGTCGCCTTCATTGAGCAGCCGCGAGCGGCAGATGGAACGGGCAAGTCAGTGAATTGGTTGATGATGAGCGACGTGTGCAAGCACTGCGCTAATCCTGGCTGTATGGAGGCGTGCCCGACGGGAGCCCTGATCCGCAACGAGTTTGGGGACGTGTACCTGCAACCGGATATCTGCAATGGCTGCGGCTATTGCGTGCCTTCCTGCCCCTTTGGCGTGGTAGATCTCAATCTCGACGATGGGCGAGCTTTTAAATGCACCTTGTGTTATGACCGGCAGAAGGATGGTATCGAGCCTGCCTGCGCCAAAGCCTGTCCGACCGACTCGATTATCTTTGGTGACATAGATGAACTGCGAGAAAAGGCTAAAAAGCGCGTAGGCACACTGCACGAGCGCGGCGGGAAGGCGGCATACCTCTATGGAGTCGACGAGGATACATCGGTTGGGAACCTCAACGCCTTTTTCCTGCTGATGGACCGCCCTTCCGTCTATAACCTGCCAGAAAAACCCAGGCTACCACAAGAGAATGTCCTGCCTGGCTTTATGGCGAGCCTGGCCACCGCAGCGGTTCTGACGCTTGCCACGGCCTTCTCTCTTTGGAGCCGAAAAAAGTAGCGCATACCTGGTGATCCCTGCGGGCACCAGGATTATGTATAGATCCCACAATATACATAGGGAGAAAAACCATGAACACTAAGGCCATAAGCCAGCGTCAGGACAGTCAGAGCGCAGAGCCTCTTCTTTCTCCTGAGCAAGGCGGAGCGCTGTCCAGGCGGGGTGAACAGTTGATCAGCGGACAGAAGAATTACTATAACCTGCCATTGATCAAGAAGGCCCACTGGAAATGGGAGGTGGTCCTCTACTTCTTCCTGGGTGGGATGGCCGGAGGCTCTTACCTGGCTACCAGCCTGGCAGACCTGCCCGGTTCGGCCAGGGATGCCGCGCTGGTGCGCGCCGGTCGCTACCTCTCGTTTGCCTGCATCATCATCAGCCCGATCCTATTGATTAAAGACCTGGGACGGCCCGAACGGTTTCTGCATATGATGCGTGTTTTGAAATTTCGCTCTGCCATGTCGCTGGGAACATGGGGACTCTCGCTATTTGGCATGTTCTGTGGTCTGACAGCGGCCCACCAGATGGCAAAAGATGGATTTTTGAACTGGCTACCGGTCTTTCCACGTCTTTTCAAGGCGCTGCCAATGAAATTCATCGAGAGTATAGGCAGTTTCTTTGGCCTTTTTGTCGCCTCGTACACGGGAGTGCTGCTGGCGTCGACCGCTGTTCCCGTGTGGGCACGCGCGCGGCATATCCTGGGGCCGCTGTTCCTGGCATCAGGTCTTTCCACAGGCTTTGCCAGCCTTTCGCTCATCCTCTCGCTGGGACGGCGCAACGAGGAATCACTGGAGCGGTTAGAGCGCGCTGAACTGGTGGCTATGAGCACCGAACTGGGCCTGATCTCGACGCTCCCTACCGTGTTGGGGCCACTGGCCAACCCACTCTTCAAGGGAAAGATAGGAGCACTCTTCAGGAAAGGCACGATTGGTGGCGGCCTGCTACTCCCACTGATCCTGCGGCTGGGCTGGAGACTGACGGGGAAGCGCACTCCCCGCACCCTGAATATTGGCGCATCGCTGCTGGTGCTCGTTGGAGGATTGATTCTGCGTTATGTTTGGATTGCCGCCGGGCGCGTTTCGGCCGATGATCCACGAGCGACACACTACTATAACGCCGTTGAATGGAAGGAAAAAATGTAGGGGTAGGGCTTTTGGGAAGGGAAGGATCGTACCCGTAGGGGCGGGAGAGGTGCGGCGTGGGGAGGGGACGCTTGCGTCGCCCTGGCAGGAGGGGAAAGGCGCTCACGGCAACAGGACGAGGGC
>CATPCK010000795.1 GCA_955652655.1 uncultured Ktedonobacteraceae bacterium
ATACTGTCGCTTAGAAAGCCACGCGAGACATAAACCCGCTCCACAGCAAATTGATAATTGAGCAAAATGCGGTATAGTATGACACCACTGAGGTACCCACGCAAACGACCAAGTGAAGAAACAAATTATTATCGCCTCAAGCACAAAAACCAAAGACACAAACCAGGTAGAGGTCGTTTCATAGCACCGTCTCAACAAGCCTAGGAAGAGGAACGAAGACATTTGCTCAGCCACTATTAAAGCGCCCCAAAGTATGCTATAATAAGGGAAGTATTATCCCTAGCTAACGTTGGGAGGCTTTTGCCTTGAGCAATCTCTATACACCGGGTTCTGGTAGTGGTGGATCGTCGTCAAATAGTAGTTCGTTTGTCAGTCGTCGCGATATTCGCGCGAGCCATGTCACGGGCGCTCTGCCCATTGTGAGCAGTCCAGGTCCAGGGAAAACCTACTCTACTGGCTCATTCGATTTTGAAGCGATGCTCGTTTCATTACATGAGCTGTTCGAGCATGACCGGCAGGTTGCCAGTCAGCCAGATTCGACTCGCTGTGGCATCTGTTACCTGCACTTCTCTGTAAGTGAACTGCATTATCGCGATGAAGAGGGGTTTTACGTGTGCTCAGGCTGCGAACGCGCAGTCGGGAAGCAGACGATCCCCATGCTGAGACAACAACAAAAATAGAGGGTGCGATCCATCGCACCCTCTATTTTTGTGCCTTGTTACTCCCGACTACTCACCTCACACCGCTGCTCCCGTCTCCTCTTCCAACTCTTCTTCCTCACTGACCTCGCGCAGGTCTTCGGGGCTGTCCAGGCGATCCAGGAAGAGGATACCGTCCAGGTGATCGATTTCATGTTGAAGCACACGCGCGAACCAGCCTTCGGCATTCACCTTGATGTTTTTGCCTCGTACATCCTGTCCCTTGACCACGACCTTTTCGGCCCGGCGAATGTTTTCACCGATGTATCCGGGAATACTGAGGCAGCCCTCCGTTCCCAGTACTTCACCTGCGGCTTTGACGATTTCAGGGTTAACCAGGGCTACCTTGCGGTCCTCGTATTCTGCGACAAAAATACGGAGGGATTGCGCGATCTGCGGAGCTGCCAGGCCCACTCCGTGTGCAGCGTGCATGGTCTCGAACATTTCGTCGGCCAGCTTCTGGATAGAGGGGTCGAAGCGATGAATCTTCTTGGCTTTCCGGCGCAATATAGGGTTTTCTGCTGTAATAATTTTGTGAATTGGCATAGATGCTGTTTATTCCTGCCTGTCGTTGTTGACACACGGGGTTGCTATATAGACACGCTCACGCCCCGACGTAACCTGTACCCGTTCAGATTGAGAACCCAAATGGGCATTATTTTAACTATATCCTATCACATTGGAGGACAGTTTTCCATAGGCTTCTTCTTCAGCTTCAGTAAACTTGACCACACATACATAATTGTGATACACAAATACCATCCTACGCATCTTTCATGGACATTCGATAAATCACTATGTAACTCAACGCTAACAGGAGAACACAACATGGCCGAACCACAAGTCTTAGCAGGCGCGGAACCCTTTTACGTCGAAAACGGCAACATTGGCGTGCTTGTATCGCATGGCTATACTGGCAACCCACAGAGTATGCGCTACCTGTCTGAAGGCCTTGCCAAAGCTGGCTTCACCGTAGCTTTGCCACGTCTCAAAGGCCATGGCACGACACCCGCGGATATGGCAACCAGCTCTGCCAGCGACTGGGTCGCTGACCTGGAGAAAGCCAGCGCCTGGTTACAGCAACGCTGCGATACCCTTTTCGTGACGGGACTCTCCATGGGTGGCACGCTCACCCTCCTCGTGGCCGGACAACACCCCGCACTGTTCAAGGGCATTATTCCCATCAACGCTTTCCTTTTTAGCACCAATCCCGACCTTGCCTCCCTTGCCTTTATGTCACCTGCTCCGGCTGAAGTGCAGGGTGTCGGCAATGATGTCAAAGCAGAAGGTGTGGCCGAACTTGCCTATCCCGTCGTGCCGGTCCCCACCATCAAAGAACTGTTTACCCTCATGAAGGTAGCAGACGAAAT
Organism: uncultured Ktedonobacteraceae bacterium; assembly: GCA_955652655.1. Lineage (GTDB taxonomy): Bacteria > Chloroflexota > Ktedonobacteria > Ktedonobacterales > Ktedonobacteraceae > UBA11361. The sequence goes on from CATPCK010000795.1 coordinate 2,069, forward strand.
GCTTCCACGCATCACTTGCCCCGCCCTTATCTTTGCCTCGCGTAACGATCACGTCGTGCCACCGGCCAACTCCGAATATATATTTCAGAAGTTACCCAACGCGGACAAACAGCTGCTCTGGCTCGAAAATTCCTATCATGTGGCCACACTGGACAACGACAAAGACCTCATTCTTCAGAAGAGTATCGACTTCATCAAAGTTCATACTCAACAGACGACCCGGTGAAAACCTTATTTCTTATATTGCCTGTATTGATGAAAACGAAGTAAATTCAGCAGGCCCAACCATGCTAGAAAAAATCGCAACCTGTATCGACCAGCACCGGCTCTTTCCTGAGAGCGGGACCATTATAGTCGCCGTCTCGGGAGGAGCGGACTCGTTGTGCCTTCTGCATGTGTTAAACCGGCTGTGTGGCAGCGGCCCTGACGCTCGTTACCCTGCTGTGCAGCTCCATGTTGCTCACCTCAATCACAAGCTGCGCGGGGAGGCGAGCTACCAGGATGCCGCGATCATCGCTCGGCTGGCTGATTCCTGGGGACTTCCTGCAACAATTGGCGAGATAGATGTGCCTGCGCTGGCACGCCAGGAGGGACGATCGCTGGAGGATGCAGCTCGTACCGCGCGTTATCGCTTTCTGCGCGAGGTCGCCCATGGACAGCTTATCGCTGTAGCGCACCATGTCGACGACCAGGTGGAGACGCTGCTGCTGCACTGGCTGCGCGGCGAGGGCCTGGCGGGTATGGTGGGCATGCTGCCGCGCCAGCAGGATATTATTCGCCCCCTTTTAGCGGTAACCCACGCGGAGACGGTGGCCTATTGTTCGCAGCACGCTCTTGTGCCTTTGGAGGATGCCAGCAACAGTGATCCCCGCTTCCTGCGCAATCGTGTTCGCCACGAACTCCTGCCCCTGTTAGAGTCGATGAATCCTGGCATACGCGCAACCCTTTTACGCAATGCTGAGGTTGTACACGTCGATGTTGCGTGGATTGAAGCGGAGGTGGAGCGTTATTGGCCGGCGGTGGTGCTCGCGGAGCAAGAAGAGCGTATCACGCTGGATAGCGATACGCTGCTCACACTGCCACTGAGCTTGCAACGACATCTCTTACGTCGTGCGGCAGCCCGGTTGTGCGCGGGACAGTCACCATTGGAACTGCGACACTTTGTGCTCATCGAAGAACTTCTGCGACGAGAAATCGCCGGGACGGAAGAGGTCACCTTGCAATTGCCCGCTCAACTGCGTGTGACGCGCAATTTTAGGAACCTCGTGTTTGAACGTCTCTCTTATAAAGAGGACGGGCGTATCTTTTCCGCGCTGGACGAAGAGCTACCCCTGCCCGTTCCGGGCCGTGTAGCAGTGCGAGGAACACCCTGGATAGCCTCGGCTGAAATGGTAACAGGGACTGTAGCCCTGCTGGCGAGGCAAGCTTTACAGCGCCAGGATTGGTCATCTGTGTGGCAATTTCTTCCAACCACTCGTTATACTGTATATATCGACGCTGACCGTGCGGGTCCTGTATTAACGCTGCGCACAAGGCGTCCTGGTGATCGTATTCGACCTTTGGGCATGGCGCGCGAGAAAAAAGTGCAGGATATGCTGGTGGACGAACACATTCCCGGTGCTGATCGTCCATATATCCCACTCTTTTTTTCAGCATCTCATTGTGTATGGCTGGCCGGTGTGCAGATCGATGACAGGGTGCGACTGACCGCCACAACACAACGGATTTTGCGCTTATCTATTGCGTCATCATCTGTAACTTGAAGAGTCAGAGCCTGTTATCATTTTCAAGAGGTGAACATGTACGACGACATCGATCTGCACGACGACATTGCCGAGATCCTTGTTACCGAAGAGGAGATTCGCTCCAAAGTTGTCGAATTGGGTGAGCAAATCACCCGGGACTACCAGGACAAAAACCTGCTGCTGCTGGGTACATTGAAAGGGGCCGTCCCCTTCATCGCCGACCTGGCACGGGCAATTCATTTGCCGCTGGAAATCGACTACATGGCGATTTCCAGTTATGGCAGTAGTTCACACTCCAGCGGAGTGGTACGAATACTCAAGGACTTAGAGGGTCCTATCGATCAGAAACACGTGTTGATTGTCGAGGACATCGTTGATAGTGGCCTCACGCTGCATTATCAGATGGAAGTACTGCGACAGCGGCGTCCGCTGAGCCTGCGTGTCTGCGCGCTGTTAGATAAACGTCGGGAGCGCGTCAAAGTGGTCAAGCTGGATTATACCGGCTTTCATATTCCCAATCGCTTCGTTGTTGGGTATGGTCTTGACTATGCGCAGCTCTATCGCAATCTACCCTATGTTGGAATTTTGAAGCCTTCTGTGTACGAAGAGGATGTAGATAAGCCGGAGACGCATCACAAAAGCC
>CATPCK010000796.1 GCA_955652655.1 uncultured Ktedonobacteraceae bacterium
ATTGTAAGGCGCACCCACGTTACTGCAAGGAAAGGAATAGGAACGTCAACGACAATAAGCCTTGCATACAATTTATTTTCCCGCAAGGGAGACTTCCTGGGAGCATGTAGATGAAATTAATACGCCGCGTAGCGTGGATAGCGGTTGGATTCACATATTTTCTCGTCGCCCTTGGCGGCACAGTAAGAACAACAGACTCCGGTTTAAGCTGCCCCGACTGGCCCCTCTGCTATGGTCAGGCTTACGCCGTCATAGACTATCATACGTTTCTTGAGCAGTTTCACCGCTACATCGCTGCCATCGTCAGTATTCTTGTAATAGCCCTGGCCATCAGCGCAATACTCTGGGCACGTAAAGAGCGCCAGGTTCTCATACCCGCCCTGATCGCCCCGGTGTTGCTGGTCATTCAGATCGTCCTGGGCGGCCTCACAGTACTCTGGAAGTTGCCGCCAACCATTATCACCGCCCACCTGGGTACAGCGCTGGCTATTTTCGCCATGATCATTACAATAGCCGTCATGTCAGCCAGACCCGCGCCAGCGAAAGAGCACCCCGCGCAAACGGCCAAGTTTGCCCGCCTCGCCGTCACCAACGCGCTGCTCGTCTACGGACTCATGCTCAGTGGCTCCTATGTCGTCGGCACAGGCGCTTCTCTCGCCTGTACTGGCTGGCCACTGTGTTCGGCGCCTGCATGGGCCGTACAATATCACCTGGCTGATATCAATGTATTCCATCGCCTGGCGGCTACCTTCGTGGGACTCGTGCTCATCTGGACCTTCATTTCAGCATGGCGCAGGCGCAGGGTTGCCCCTGCCCAGGCCCGGGTTGCCCTGGCGGCTGCCATCCTCTTCGTTGCCCAATCCGTGGTAGGCGGCCTGATTGTCCTGTTGAATAAACCCGGCTTCGTCGCCGGTCTGCACCTCGCCCTTGCGACCGCCGTCTGGGGCTGCCTGGTCGTACTGGCCGCGCTCGCAGCGAACCAGTTGCGTGCCGCACCGAAAGAACAGGAGTTCGATGTACTGGAGGAAGCGAAGAGTGCCGCAGCAAAGAAAGAACTGGGGCCGGTACGCCAGACCATTTCTAACTATGTAGACCTGATGAAACCGCACGTCACCGTCTTGCTGCTTGGAACGACCGCGGCAGCGATGGCTATTGCCAACAGGGGGTTTCCAGCGCTCGGGCTCCTCGTCGCGACACTGGTGGGTGGCGCGATGGCAGCAGGCAGCGCCAATTGTATCAATTGCTATATCGATCGTGATATCGACCAGATCATGGGGCGCACACAGCGCCGCTCCCTCCCATCCGGCAAAGTCCAGCCTACGCAGGCCCTCATCTTCGGCATCATCCTGGGCGTCGGAGCTTTTGTTATCCTGGTGGCGTTTGTCAACCTGCTCAGCGCGGCCCTGGCGTGTTCAGCCATCCTCTTCTACGTCTTTGTCTATACGATGGGATTGAAACGCACTTCCGCGCAGAATATCGTCATCGGGGGAGCAGCCGGGGCCGTCCCTGTCCTCGTGGGATGGGCAGCGGTAACCAATAATCTCTCGCTCCCAGCTATCTGGCTCTTCGCCATCATCTTTTACTGGACTCCGCCGCACTTCTGGGCGCTCTCACTCCTGATCCAGAAAGACTACGAAAAGGCGCGTATACCCATGTTGCCCGTGGTCATGGGTGAGCGTGAGACACGCAAACAAATATTACTGTACTCGCTCTTGCTCCTTGCCGTCACCCTTGTGCTCTTCGGCATGGGCGCAATGGGCTATATCTACCTGTTATCGGCAGTTGTCCTGGGCGGCATCATGGTCTATATGGCCGTGCGCCTGCTGCGCGAAAAGACAAAAAGTTGGGCCAAAACACTTTTCTGGTACTCAAACTGTTATCTAGCCATGATCTTCGCGGCCATGGTCATCGACCGCGTCATTCACTAGGGGTGCAGGGACCGAAAGCGGCAAGTTACTTGTAAAAAAGATAGAGAAAATAGTCATGAACTGGCGTTTGGCATCAAGACTCTCAGTAATAACCTTAGCAGTATTCGTAGTATTCATTGTCGCCCTCCTGGGCTCACGCGCAGGAGGCACATCCTCCACGACTGCTAACACCGCACCGACAGCCAGCTCGTCTGGCCTGCAAGGCACCGACCTTGGAGGCGTAAAAGCGCCTGATTTCCGCCTCACCGATCAAACCGGAAAATCAATCGCGCTATCACAGTTCAAAGGCAAACCCATCATCCTCACCTTTCTCTACACCCACTGCCCCGACCAGTGTCCGCTCACAGCCGAAAAGCTGCACACAGTCATGCTCAACCTGGGCAACAAAGCTGAGAACGTCGCGGTATTGGCCGTCAGCACCGATCCCAGGAGAGACACAGTCGCCGCGGCCCTCGACTTCTCAAAGGTCCATAGGATGCTCACCTACTGGCATTACCTGGTGGGTACGCATGACCAGCTCTCTCCCATCTGGTCGAGCTACTCCGTCTACGCTGCGCCAACTCCCACCACGACAGGTGGCTCAATCTCCCATACAACCGCCATCTTCCTCATCGATAAGCAGGGACGAGAGCGCGTCTTCTTTGGTGACGATGCCACCTCCGCACAACTGACTGCGGACCTGCAAATCTTACTCAAACAGTAGTTAACAATAGGAGCGGGATGAAAGCGACGCCTCTACTTCCCTTGACATTCGGTGATGTAGCGGAAAATGGTTTCCGCACTGACTGACCCTGCTGTACCGACGTAATATGAGCTTGTCCAAAGATGGTCCTTTCCACACATATTTTTGAGATGAGGATACTTTTCTCGTAGGTAACGAGAGGAGTATCCTTTCAAGAGATTTGCTATCAGTGCAGGGCTAAAACGTGGCGGCGCACTCACAAACACATGAATGTGGTCTTCATCGGTTTCAACGGCTAAGAGCGTCACCCCTTGCCTCTCACAACGTGCTGCAATGAGCCGCTTGGTTTCTGCCTGCACTTCCCCTGTCAAGACACGGCGTCGGTATTTGGGTAGCCATACGAGATGATAGGCTATTGAGTAGTGGGTATACCTTGTTTTACCCACTTGTAAACTACCTTCCATAGGTGGTAGAGTATAGCACATGAACACGGTGAAAATCTACCAACTGACTACCTTGTCACCCACCCAGTTTCGCCGCTTGCGTGATGCACAGATGGAAGCGGCCCAGGTGTGGAACTGCTGTATGGAGGCCCATAAGTCGGCGCGTCTCACCCATGAGAAATGGCCTGGACGCAATGCGTTGCAGAAAGTCACGAAAGGGCGTTTCGCGCTGCATAGCCAATCCGTTCAGATGGTAGTACACGCCTTTCTTGCCAACGTCGAGACCACGCGTCAACTCCGCAAAACCTCTCCCCACATGAAGATGCGCTATCCGTACAAGGAAAAGCGGTTCTATCCTGTCATGTGGCCCGCACAAGCCGTCTCGCGTGAACAAGGCCGGGTGGTGTTGCCAATGGGCAAAGGTCGCAAGTCTCTTGTCCTCCCTCTTGATCTTCTCGAAACGAGCCGTTCCTGTACGCTGGTATGGCAGAACGGTTATGAGTTGCATGTCTGTGTGGAGATACCGCAAGCAGACAACGCCCCTGGCCATGTCCATGCAACTGTCGATCTGGGGGAAATCCACCTTGCGGCGGTTACCACCAATACCGGCAAGGCGATGATTGTCACCGGGCGCGGTATCCGTTCGCTCAAGAGACAACGTAACCAGCAACTCGGCAAGATTGCCAAGAAACAAGCCCGATGCCAGAAATACTCACGGCGTTGGAAGAAGTTCCAACGCGCCAAAAACAAGCACTGCCGACGTGCTGAACGCCGTATCCGTAACCAGAGACACCAGGCCACACGCAAAGTTCTCAACTTCTGTGTTGAGAACGAGGTAGGTTCACTCTTCATTGGGAATCCTCATGGTGTACGCACTCGAAACAATGGCAAACACCACAACCAACGCATGGCCTTGTGGGAGTATGGCAAGGATATCGACTACCTCACCCACAAAAGCAAACAGGCTCACATGTCGAGCTTCACTGGCTCCGAACGAGGAACATCAAGCCAGTGTCCCTCATGTGGACATAAACACAAGCCGCGAAACAGGCAATGGAACTGCAAACAGTGCGGTTTCAAGGGACATCGAGACCTTGTAGGCTCGGTGAATATGCATCGTCTCGCCTTTGGCGAACAAGTGGAGTTTCCTCGCTCCTTCACGTATCTACGTCCTAGTCCGCTAGGAAAAGTAGGAGGAGGGCAGACACGCCCCAACGTTGTCTAGGTGCTGTGTGCAGGTCAACCGCGTCTTCTAAGAGACGGTTCCTTCGGGAACAGGCCACACTGCACATCTATCTAGAAGCTTATCCCGTTCTCCGGGATGAGAGTGTCGCCAGCTTGCAACATCCGCACATTCCTGGTATTCTTATGGATGAAGGGATTACTTTATATCTATCAGGATCCTGGTGGAATTTACTTGATACTTAGAGGGAAGAAGCTCACATGATGAATACACCTCTTGAAAGTGTTAATCTCACGGCGGACGACATCGCCGCAACCACCCATGCCGATGTGGGAGAGCATGAAGGCGAAGAAAGCCATGCCAATATTCATATGCCCAATGGCAGTCTATGGCCGCTTATTTTGGCTGTGTCCATAGGCGTAACGATGGCTGGCATACTCATCGTCAACTCCTTTCCCTGGATATCCATTATTGGGGCCATCTTTGTCCTTGTCGGTATTCTGGGATGGGGGTTAGAAGACCCATTTGCCTCACGCACCGGCACCGTCAGTACCTCGCACGTGTCAAACAGCTATGCCGAAGCTGCCGTGACAGGTCAGCCAACTGTCCTGGCAGAGCTGCTTCTGCAAGATGCCCAGGACGTGGCCGACCACACCGTCACCGTCAGCAGCACTGCATGGAGCGCTCACCCTGTCAAGGTTGAAATCGAGCGCGAAGGCGCCATACTGGCACTCTATGGTAAAGTCGAACTGGAGGCACAGCGCAAGGCTCTTGAGGAAAGGCTGTTACAGATGCCTGGCGTCATCGATGTGAAGAACTTCCTCATCGCTGAAGATGAACTCTTGAATGCTGTCAATGCTAGTATTGATAAGCTAAGAGCCGAAGGAAAGCTTGATGGTGCGAAAGACATCACGGCGCTCGTCGAGAACTACATTGTGAGCCTCTATGGCGAAACACCTACCAGCGAGATGAAGTACGCTCTTGAGAGAGAGATCGTCGGTATACCCGGCGTGCGGGTCGTCATCAACCATATCGGCCTCGATGAGAACATTCCAGGCAACCTGGGAAGAACGAATAATAAAGTCGGGAAGTAAATACTACTAGCAGGCAAAAAAAGAGCAGGCCCTCCGCGGAGGGCCTGCTCTTTTTTTGCCTGCTTCACTACCGTTTTCGCAGGAAGGCCGGAATATCGATCACATCACCGGAGGGTGGATTGCGATTCCCCCGCGGCAAATCGAGTCCCTTCTGATCTAGCCGCCGCACAGGCCGCTGCGATCGCTGGTCGCCAGAAGGACGCTGCGCAGGCTGAGCCTCTGGCTCAGGTACCGGGAGCCGTCCATGGGAGCTCGAACCTACTCCTGTTCTCACGTCAGTCCCTGGCATAGCCATTGGATCCTCGTCCAGGTCGTACATATCCACGCTTGCATCGCTCGCGATTGCCTGCCGTACGGGCTCCTGAACCGGTGGTACCCCCTGGCGCTGCCGCATAAGCGGATCAGCCTGCGCGGGATAGGGTCGCTGCACCGGGTCCGTCGGATGATTGGTCACCTGCGCCGGCGCCGGTGACGCGTGCAAGGAGCCGTATGCCTGTTGCTGGAAACCCTGCTGCTGCGCCGGCTGCTGGCGTACGGGTGCGTTCCCATTATTACTATTCATTGAGGACACATTGTACAGCATACTGCGATCATATGCCGGCGCGCGGTTCTGCTGTTGCTGGTATGGAGCCGAGACCGATACAGGTGTCCGGGAATGCCCGTCAAAACCAGTGGCAATGACGGTAATCTTGACCTTCCCATCAAAGTCCGGATCTTGCACTGCACCGAAGATAATATTTGCCTCCGGGTGTGCTGCCCTGCTGATCACATCGGCAGCTTCGTTGACCTCGAATAGCGATAGGTCCATACCTCCCGTGATATTGAAGAGCACCCCCCGCGCTCCACTAATATCGATATCCAGCAATGGACTGGCGATCGCCAGCTGTGCCGCGTCCAGCGCACGCGTATCTCCACTTGCTTCGCCAATCGCCATCAGGGCCGAACCCGCCGTCGACATGATTGTCTTCACGTCGGCAAAGTCAAGGTTGATCAGCCCAGGCACGGTAATCAGATCGCTGATACCCTGAATGCCCTGGCGCAGGACATCGTCAGCAAGGCGGAATGCCTCGGAAAGCGGCATTTTTTTGTCGACGACCTGCAAGAGCCGGTCATTGGGCACGGTGATCAAGGTATCGACATGCTGCTTAAGGTTGGCGATGCCCTCCTCCGCAGCGGCGCGACGCTTATTGCCCTCAAAGGTGAATGGCTTTGTAACGACACCGACTGTCAGCGCTCCGACCTCGCGCGCAATCTGTGCTACTACCGGGCTGGCGCCCGTTCCTGTACCACCACCCATACCGGACGTGATGAATACCATGTCAGAGCCTTTGAGCGCCTCATACAGCTCTTCAGCATTCTCTTCGGCTGCCTTGGCCCCAATACTGGGATTGCCGCCCGCACCGAGGCCACGGGTAAGCTTATCCCCGATACGGATATGGTGTGCAGTCTCTGTGAGCAGCAAGGCCTGGGCATCGGTATTGATGGCAATGAACTCTATTCCCATCATATTCGCCTGTATCATGCGGTTAACCGCATTACTGCCCCCACCTCCGACACCGATGACACGGATCTGGGCGAAGCCTTCTACTTGATGATTTCCCATTGGTAGCATATTCGTGGCCCCCTTTATACTAAGGAATAAACGCACGTAACCAGCGTCCGAAACGGGACGCGAAACTCAATGGCCCATTATCCTCAGGTTCATCATCTTCGATGAGGAACGAGGTGTGAGTCAAGGCCCACTGCAACAGGCCTACCGCGGTTGCATAAGCTGGTCGAGAGATCGAATCGGCCAGTCCATGAAGTCCCAGCGGAGAACCAATGCGCGTCGGCAAGTCCAGGATCTGTCCTGCCACACCCTGGATACCCGGCAATTCTGCGGTCCCACCGGTCAGAACCATTCCAGCCGGTAGCAACCCATCATAACCAGATTTCCTGATCTCCTCGTGGACCATCTCAAACAGTTCTTCTACACGAGCCTGGATGATCTCAGCCAGCAATTTACGCGGCACCAGGTCATCACAATTCGGTATGAATTGTGCCAGGTCGATCATATCGTCATCAGAGATAGTTGAAGGATCACAGTGACCATAGGTCACCTTGAGTTCCTCCGCTACACCAAAAGGCAGCCGCAGACCGATGGCGATGTCGCTGGTAATCAGGTTGCCCCCGATCGGCAGGACAACCGTCTGCCAGATAGCTCCATCGGAAAACACGGCAATATCTGTAGTACCACCGCCAATATCGACCAGTGCCACCCCAAGCTCGGTCTCACCATCCGCCAGGACAGCCTCACTCGAAGCCAGCGGCTCCAGTACGAGATCTTCGATCTCTACACGTGCCTTTTGTACACACTTAATTAAATTGTGGATCGAAGACACCGCACCGGTAATGATATGTGTCTCCACCTCAAGGCGAAAGCCGGACATACCAATCGGGTTCTTTATTCCCTCCTGTCCGTCAACGACGTAGCCGCGTGGTATCACATGGATCACCTCGCGATTCGCGGGAATGGCGATAGCTCGTGCAACCTCTATTGCGCGGCTAATGTCGTTTTGCACAATATCCCGGTGACTCGGCGAGATTGCGACAAATCCTTTGCTATTCTCCGAAGCAATATGGCTGCCGGCAATCCCCACGTATGCTGTGGTTATCTTCTTTCCTGAGAGACGTTCAGCACGATCAAGCGCCGCTGCAATTGAAGTGACGGTCTCTTCAATGTTCACCACCACCCCACGGCGCAAACCCTGTGAAGGGCAGGTGCCAACGCCAACAATATTCATCTTCCCGTCGCGATCTAATTCACCGACGAGAACGCAGATTTTTGTTGTTCCTACGTCGATACCGACGATCACCCGCTCTTGCACGATACACGCTCCTATTGGGCGGTAAATGTGTGAAACGCACTACAGATACATTATTCTTCATTTGACCGAACCAGTCCAGGGCGACCGCAAGGGTCGTCCCTACATTTCATACCCTACTACCCACCGCACATCGGTTTTATGCTTGTTTTAACGTGTACACCGGTCGCAGGCCAAAGCGCAGGTCAATCGTTGCGAGACTGAGTTGTTCTCGCTGTGCCAGCGTCAGGATCTGCTGAAGTTCTATCAATCGATTGTTCAGCGGGTTAGCATCATTTGCTCCGCCCAGGTATGCTGTCCACCCTGCTTTACTTTCGACGACGTATCCCCCATGTCCCCCCATATTCGCTAGCACTGCAGGCATAGTATCTATGTAGCGCAAGCTAAAGTCTGTGATACCCGCTACTTTTGGCAAATCCGCAAACACAGTCATTGCGAACGCGATATCAGCCGCGTTCAATTGAACTCCAGGATGTATCTCTGTCCCCTTTCCTCCAGAGATCTTCCCCCGTTGTGGCATGTCCACGACGGTCATGAGTGCATCCGCGCCCATCGTCTCAGACGCGGGTGCGATTACTACCCCGTGCCGGTCAACACTATAGGTGCCGTGTGGTGTCTGCCAGAGCAGCGCTGGAGTCCGCTCGGTTACCGACACCTGCAACTGGTTCGGCCACTGCTTCTCAAGATTTGCGGAGGCTACTACCGGCAACATTTCGATACGATCAGTGAGCGCCACCACGTCTATGAGAAAAATGTTCTGGCCCTGCATACCCATATGTTGAATGCTACTCACCAGCAGGTCATTATGCGTCCCGACCACGCTCACCTGCGCCACGCGAAATGCACTGCTGGTGAGGGCAAAGTTCGCACCCAGCATCATCATCACAACTACGGCAAAGAAGCCAAAAATTCTCCACAAGAACCCCAGGCGATGCGTATGTCGCCGCCCGCTGCGCACTGGCACTGGCGTGTGATGGTAGCGTGGCAAAGGGCGCTTCAATCCAGTGACGGCTGGTACGCCCGTTTGAGCCAGGGTACGAGCCCTACGCGGTGTGGGTGCATGATGCGCGGGCGCTTTCGTCCTGGCGGAATACAGTCGATTCCGCCGCTGAACATAGCTCTCCCCTGCTGTCGGCTGCACTTCACGATGCCGCGTCACTACTCTCTGGCGAGTGCTAGCGCTATCTGCCGTAGCGGATAGTTCTCTGGCTTCCGGCCGCCTATAGATATGAGTAGCTATCTGCTCTTTCGGTTGTGTCTTTTGTTCTGTCATTGTGCCTCCGGCTGTACCCTATACTCTCCCCACTCGCCTCGCAGCTCAACCTCTAATTCCAGATCCACCCCGAACTTTTCATGAACGCGGTTGCGAGCCTCCCTTATTAGTGCCACTACGTCAGCAGCGCTGGCACCACCTGAATTGACGATAAAGTTAGCATGACGATCAGAAATTTGTGCCTTACCGTGGATCGTGCCCTTCATGCCTGCCTGCTCGATCAGGCGACCTGCAAAATCCCCCGGTGGGTTTTTGAAGACCGAGCCCGCGCTCTGCTGCACAGGTTGAGTCTTCTTGCGATGTTGTTTATATTGTTCAATCAGCTTCCGTAGCTTCTGCGGTTCTTCGCGGTGAAGACGTATTCCCAACCGCGTGATGATTTCGGCTGGCTCAATCAGACTGCGCGCTGCAGCCATCGGATTGCCTTGTTCATTAAACCGGACGCGGCGCAACTCACGAAAACGGCTGTGCCGATAACTTAAATCAAGCTCATTGTGCTGATAGCGCCGTACCATTGGGACACTGTACTGGTCCACAGAGCTGCCGCGTGCATCAAACACTTCAATCCACTCCAATACCTGACTCATATCGCTATTGTGCGCTCCGGCGTTACTGATGACACCACCACCCAAAGTACCCGGTATTCCCGGCCCAAATTCCAATCCACCCCAACCAAGCGGCGCCAGCTCGTTCAGCAGGCGTGGCCAGCTGACGCCAGCCTCCGCCAGCAGCAGCGCTGTCCCATCTCCCTGCTCCTCGATGGTATACTTATTCAGCACGTTACGGGCAACTATCCCGCGCACACCGGTGTCGGCATACAAGGTGTTCGTGCCATTGCCAACCAGCAAGAGAGGCCAACGCCGCTCGGCGCAGAGCCGTACTAAATTCATCAGTTCATCTCGCGAATCGAGTGCGATCCACACATCGGCAAGACCACCAACGCCAAATGTACAATGGCGTGACAGCGACTCATTGCGACGTATCCGCCCCCGGAAATGCGCGTGTAGTTCAGTGTAAACAGCCTCAGCGTCGAATGTCATAATTCCATTCCTGTGTGCGCTGGGACCCGCTCTAGCGCGTCCCACTGCCGATCGTTTTTATTCCTCGTCGTGCAAAATCATGTCAGTCAACGTATTAATATCGCCCGCACCCATCACCAGTACCGCGTCGCCTGAACGTAATATGCTGCGTAACAATTGAGCCGTCGCCTGCACGCTTCCACCGCGTAACACCTGACCGCCTTCTCGCAGGAAGTGTGGCTGCTGCGCCATCGCGTCCACCAGTTCTCTCGCAGAGACCATTCCCGTGTCACGCTCTCGCGCCGGGAAAATATCGGCGATGATCGCCACATCGGCAAGGTCAAAGGCACTCAAAAACTGCGTAAAAAAGGTTTTTGTCCGGCTGAACATATGCGGCTGGTAGACCGCAACCAGGCGTCGCCCAGGATACCGCTCATGCGCTGCCTCCAGTGTCGCGGCGATAGCGGTAGGATGGTGCGCGTAATCATCGACCAGCACGATATCCAGTGATTGATCATTGACCTGCATTGGCCCCTGATTACGAATCTCAAAGCGCCTCCTGATACCGCCAAAGCCCTCTAGCGTCTTCACTATCGTCTCTGCATCTATTCCCATTACAATGGCGGCGCTAAGCGCTGCCAGCGCATTCTGCACATTGTGTGCACCAGGCAGTTGGAGATGAATGCGCGTATCTGCCGGAAAAGCTTTGGACCAGCGCGAGCGCACACGGAAACTGGTTTCACCCTCCAACTTTACATCGTATGCCTCAAAGGTCACCTGGTTGTCCCGTTTAGACGGCACTAACCCGCTTTGTGTCACACCGCTATTCATCGATACTACTGTTTCTTCCTCAAAATCCCTCAGCTTTTTTTCTTTAGACGCTGCGTTTATATCTTTTTGGGTTATAAATCCCTCGACTGCGTACGTCAGCACGCGCCCCGGCCAATCCTTTAGCCTGTCCAGCAGTTCAGCACAACCCGCGCTATTCGCGTTCAGGACGAGTGTTGGCGGAAAAGGCCAGTCTCCATCCATATCCATACCCCGGACAAAGTGCTCGAAGCTGGCTAGAAAGGCTTCATAATTGGCAAAGAACTCCGGATGCTCGAACTCGATCGACGTCACAACCGCCAGCCGCGGGTGATAGTTCCAGAAATTGTTATAGAACTCATCGGCCTCATTCACAAAGTACTGGCCCTGACCCAGTCGATAGTTGACGCCGAAACGCGGTACAACGGCCCCCACCTCGCAGGTCGGATCGAGCCCCGCATCCACCAGCATCAGCGCGAGCATAGCCGTCGCGGTGCCCTTGCCGTGTACTCCACCGACAGAGATCACACATTTCTTCTGCATCAACTCGCCCAACATCTCCTGCCAGGTGATCAACGGTATTCCCCGCGACCTCGCCGTCGCCAGTTCTGGATGATCCGGGTTCAGCACGAGTGCCGCCGGGACAACCACCAGCCTGTCGATCCCCTCAAGGTGATGCGCACTGTGACCGATCTCCACTGGCACGCCAATGCGCTGCAGTGCGCGCGTCGTAGCCGATGCCTGCATATCGCAGCCGGTCACCGTTACACTATCGCCACTGGCCTTGAGCACCATCTGCGCCACCGCCGAGATACCCTGACCGCCTATACCCATGAAATGTATGCGCGACTTTTTCAAATGCTTGCACCCTCGTGTCTTCGCTTGTTCGTCTTCGCTCTATTCTTCTGCGCGATGTTTATCACTTCCGCCGCGATCTCCTGCGCTGCCTGCGGCTTCGCGAAAGAGCGCGCCGCCGCCGCCATCGACTCTAACAGGGTAAAAGATGTATTAATAGATACTACACGTTCTACCAGCATTTCCGGCTTCATATCTTTATCCCGGATAACCTCTGCCGCCGCCTTGCGGCCAAACATCCCAGCGTTGGCCTCTTGCGGCGAGCCGCCTATCGCGGGCGGCAGCGGCACCAGGATGCTCGGTTTACCCAGTACAGCCAGCTCGCTCAGTGTCGCTGCCCCAGAGCGGCATAACACCAGCGTTGACGCCTGCAGAGCCACCGGCATCTCCTCGTTCATGTACGCAACCAATCGATACCGTCTTCTCGTTTCCTCATCCAGCTCCGCCATTGCCTGAGTAGATTGTTCGCGCGTCTCCTCGAAGAGTTGCTTGCCGCTGATCTGCAAAACCTGGCAATGCGGCAGCAGCCTGGACAGAGCCTGGCAAACCACCTGGTTCAAATGCCTCGCCCCCTGGCTTCCACCCGTTACCAGTAGTAACGGTAATTCCGCCTCAAAGCCCAATTCACGACGCGCCTGCTCCACAGGAACCTGGCGTATATCCAGAATCTGCTGCCGCACCGGGTTGCCCAATTGTAATGTCTTGCTCCCTGGAAAGTAAGAGAGCGAGTCAGCAAAAGCCACCGAGATGCGCGTTGCCACAGGCGCAATCAACTTGTTCGACAGGTTCGGCGGTACATCCTGCTGGTGCATCATAAGCGGTACACCGTTCAGCCGCGCCGCCAGTCCCGCCGGTACTGCTACGTACCCTCCACTCGTAAAGATCGCGTCCGGCGCGAACCGCCGCACAATACCAACCGCCTGCGCCATGCCCACCGGAACGCGGGCGACACCGGTGACTGTTTGCCACGAGACGTAGCGCCGCAGCTTGCCCGCCTTGATCGCAGCGAAAGCCAATCCCGCCGCGGGCGCCAGCTCGGTCTCCAGGCCGTCGTCGCTGCCGAGATATAAAATCCTGGCCTGGTACTGCTTTTCCAGCAGTGTTGCCACAGCGAGAGCCGGGTAGATATGCCCCCCGGTGCCTCCACCTGATACAAGTACTTTCATTCGCTCTGCCCCGCTACCCTCGCGTGGTAGCGCTACATCTCTTTCCTTCAGGATTTTCAACCTTCGTTCACCTATATTTCTTTCGCAAATTCACAGTTACCGAGCGCCGCGCCAGCGCTGGTGACTCGGGTTCCTGGATATAGCGCGAGATGTTGAGTAACACCCCCACTGCTGCCAGGGAGATCACCAGCGATGAGCCGCCATAGCTGATAAAAGGGAGCGGTACCCCCGTATAGGGAATACTACCGGTCGTGGCTCCCATGTTAATCATCGCCTGCAATACCAGCCACGTCGTAATACCCGTTGCCAGTAGAGCGCCATAGATATCCTGCGTCCTCCTCGCCAGGCGAAAACCACGAAACGCCAGGAGCAGGAAGAGCATAACCACCAGCGTACACCCGATGAAACCCAACTCTTCACCGAGAATGGCCACTATCGAGTCGGTAAATGGTAAAGGCAGGTAGCCCGTTTTCTGACGGCTAGCTCCCAATCCTAACCCCAACCAGCCACCGGAACCCAATGCCAACAACGATTGATAGAGTTGCAGGTTGATGTCTGACACGTGCTTGAATGGATCAAGAAACCCTATCAAACGCAGGTAGCGGTAGCCCTTGCTAAACGCCTCCACTATGAAAATTAACCCGCCGCAGGCCATTGCTAGCAGAAACTGCACAATATTGGCCCCCGCCGTAAAAAACATAGCTGTCGCGAAACCGGCGATGATAATAGCCGTGCCCATGTCGTTTTCCAGCAGGACCAGTCCCAGCACCACCCCGACCAGGATCACAAATGGTGCCAGTCCATAGAGAAATGTGCTTACCTGGTTCCCTTTGCGTGCCAACCAGTCCGCGATATAGAGAGCCAGTATCAATTTGGCTATCTCGCTTGGTTGAATCGAGAGAAACGAGCCAAATGTCAGCCAGCGTGACGCTCCATACACCGTATGACCAAACCCGAGTACAATGATCAGCAGCGGTAGAATAACCACCATACCGGCCAGCGAGAAACGTCGCCATTGGCGATAATCGATACGCATCGTTACTAACATGGCGATGATCCCTAAGATCACCATGAGCAACTGCTTCTGAAAGAAGTACGAGGCATCGCCATAGGTACGAGCGGCCATAAAAGAACTCGCACTAAAGACCATCACCAGGCCGGTGCACAGTAACACCAGCACGATGATCAGCAGCCAGGAGTCGATCTTACCGGCAACGCGCGGCAGCCGCATATCGAACTCTAGCGCGGCCAGCTTCTTCTGTTCCTCTTCGCTGATGGCCTGCACACTGGCATCTTGTTGATCTGGCTCCCATAATCCCTGTAATCGCCACCCTGCCGTTATTCCTGAGCGCTGCTGCCTCACGACGTTTACGCTCCGCTTGCTGGAACGAGGCAGGCTCTTGCGAGGCCGCGCGGGACGAGCTACCACAGCCTCTCCGGTCGCGTAACTCACTCTACTGCCTGGTGTAGCAGAGCGCCTGCTTCTACTTGTATTCGCGCCCCTCGTACCTGTTCGCCTGGTTTTACCACGATCCAGGGACTCCAGCACAGGCGAACGCATGGGCGGCGGCAGATGATCATTCCGTCGCTGCCTCCCCATCTGATGGGATACATGCGATGACTGCGCCTTTGTACCTTTGTTCAATTGTCTACGGAAGCCTAGTACCATGAGTTTTTCACATTTCCACTCAAAAGCTTGACATAGAACAAGTTTTCTATTATACTTATTTCAGCTAGTAGGTTGACGGCACATCTGTAGGCATCCCTACAGGAGTAGCGTTAGCCCATTGCGAACAGGATACCCAACTCAATCAGGACATCTAGCCGCATGCCTCTACCTACAGGCATACGCTTTGTCCTGTCAGGGAACAAAACAGCCCGCCCTACACCCGAGCATTCCTTAGAATACTCTTTCAGGCGACGTAAATAGTCTCCCTTTGTGCTATTCACCTCATCCCAAACAACCCACACCTTCTACCTCTGCACATTATCCTCACCTGGCTGTTCCTGCATTACTTGCAGGACTCGCTCCATCTCTGCTTCACTTAATGAGACATGCACCGTGTCTGGCTGCGCCTGTTGCAGATCAACCATCTCCACTCCCTGCACATGCAGGAGTTGGCTCCAGGGATCATCCGCCAGCGCAGTTGGCGCTACTTCCTCTCCCCTATCTACCATCGGCTCCAGTGTATACGCACCTAATAACTCACGCCAGGTCTCACTCAGCGATTCATCCTTGCATCCATGCAATTTATTGTTATCTTTTAGTCCCATTTGAACCTCTTCATCTCACATTGCTTCGGTTATCAGCGCATCCATTCGCTATCACCTTATGGCGCGTCAGGTGGGACATGGTAGTACCACATCAATTGTTGTCCAATTGACTTCCACAACGGAGCCGCCGCAGTACCGCCATAGATTGTTGCCTGTGGCCGATCTATTTTCACCAGAATCACGAACAGCGGATTCGTCGCGGGAATAAACCCCGCCAGCGAAGCTTCAGTCTTATCATTCGGTATTCCCTGCGTCGTAGCAGTTCCTGTCTTGGCCGCAATTGTGTAGCCTGGAACCTGCGCGGGTTGAGCAAATCCATCAGTAGCCGAGTGCATAAGCATGCCCGTCAATAATGTTGCCGCGTGCGCGCTGATCACACGACGCAGGACTTCAGATTGTGTCGTTACTATGCGTCCATTATTATTGATAGCAGACACCAGGTACGGGTGCATCATCACCCCACCATGCGCAATCGTTGCGTATGCCATCGCCACCTGCAGAGGTGTCGCAAAGATGCTCTGCCCAAAAGCCTGGCGTGTCAAATCGCTGGGTGACCATAGCTTCGGGCTGTTGGTCGGCGTGCGATAGAATCCAGTCTCCTCCTGGGGGCTGATTCCCATCGCTTGACCAAAACCAAATTTCGCCAGGTAAGGATAGTAGCGATTCGCCCCAAGTATATCGTGCGCCACATACGCCGCACCGACATTGGCGGAGTGCTCAATCACCTGCGTCATCGACTCGGTACCATAGGCAAGCCCGTTCCAATTCACGACCGTTGGTGCATCATTGAACGTCCTATATCCCGGATCATCAAATGTCGTATCCGGTGTAATCAATCCCTGATCAAGTGCCGCCGCCATGGTAACAGCCTTCATTACCGAGCCTGGCTCGTATGCACAGTACACTACTGGATTGAAAAAGGCGCTTTCCTGGCCGAGACAACCCGTCAGCGTAGCAGACTTGCTATACTGATTCGGATCGAATGTTGGCGCTCCCGCCATCACCACAATCGCGCCAGTACGGACATTGACGACCACAGCCGTTCCACTCTCCGCCCCCAGCTGCTTCACCGTATTAGCCAGAGCTGTCTGCACCATGTACTGCATATTGCTGTCGATGGTCAGCGTCAAATCGGCCCCATTGACGGCTGGCAGTTCTGAGCTCGCCCCTACGACCAGCGGATTGCCGCTGAGATCAAACTCAGCTGTAAAGCTGCCCGGTCTACCAGCCAGCAATGTATTGTACTGCCGCTCAATCCCATAGATACCATTACTCTTCTGATCATCCTGCTGGACATAGCCCAGTATCTGCGCAGCCAATGTACCGCCTGGATAGATACGCCACGTGCGTGGCTCCAGGAAAACATATGGCAGTTGCAAACGGCGTAACTGTTCGCTCTGGGCTGGATCGATACGGCTGGCGATACGCACAGTCTGATACCCCAGGTTGAAATCCTTGTACAGTGTCTCCTGCGAAACAGCCGGCAATACCCGGTGTAATGTATCAACCAGTTTCGTTAGCTCGCTCTGGAAGGTATCGGCCGAATGATCAGCCGAGAACTGATATGGCTCAATGTACACGTCATCGCGCACCACATTGGTCGCCAGGATATGTCCTTGTGCATCGTAAATCAGCCCACGAGGCGCATTCAATTGTTGATTTTGTATATGTTCAAGGTTCGCACACTGTGCCAGGCCATAACCATGTGTACAGTCCGCTGGGCCATAACCACGCACCACTTGCCAGAAATAGAGTCTGCCTATCAAGGCCAACATGCCAACGCAAACAAGCAAGAAAATGAGCATCTGCCGATTGCGTGCACGGCGCAACTCAATACTCATCTATTGCTCCTTTCGCGTTCATCATGGTTGAATACGTGAATCAATCTGTCGAATACGTTCCAGGTTCTTAACGATCAACCCTTTCACTATCTTTGGATCTGCCGGGACAAGACCTAAAGCCCTGGCAGAATCAGCGATATATCCAGGTGATTGCTCCTGCGAGACGACGTAGACCAGATCCTGGTTCTGCCGCCTCAACGTCGCCTGCTGCGCCAGGTAATCCTGCAGCTTTTGATTCGCGGAGACGGCCTGCCCAAGTTGCGTCAGGTACAGGATAGCCATCAAGCCAATCAGCAGCACGCTGCTGATGCTCAACGCTACTGGACCCATAGAGAAGAAGAATGGGTGTAGTTGCCGTCGTCTTTTCGCAGCCAGAATAGGCTTTGGTGGCAATGCTCCTGGTCCACCAACCCGATTGTTCAGGCGATACATATGTTGCGTTCCTTCGTATTAGGGCGCAAGATCTTGTCCCCTACCTACAGTGACGCACTACGAACTAACAACTATTTCAGCGGCCCGCAGCTTGGCACTGCGGGCGCGGGGATTAGCGATAACCTCCTCGGCAGCAGGTATCACTGGCTTCGTTGTCAAAAGGCGTAATCGCGCTTTATGACCACATACACATACAGGAACGTGCGGTGGGCAGATACAATCCCTTGCCTCACGCCGCATAAACTCTTTAACTATCCGGTCCTCTAACGAGTGAAACGAGATGATCACTATCCTTCCCGCTTGCTTCCCATCCGTCTCATCTCCCCCACTCGTGCTCAATACATCCAACATTTGCGGCAGAACTGCCTCCAGCCGCTCTAATTCATGATTGACAGCAATGCGCAATGCTTGAAACGTTTTTGTCGCCGGGTGTATTGCACCAGGCTTAAAAGGGACGCCAGCCGCTGCCAATCGCGCAAGTTGTGCAGTGTGTGTAATCGCTCCCTTTGCTCGTTCGCGTACAATACGTTTAGCAATCTGCCGTGAACGCGTCTCTTCGCCATAGCGCCAGATAATATCAGCCAGTTCTCGTTCGCTCGCGCTATTCACCAGGTCAGCGGCAGACATCTCCTGTGACTGATCCAACCGCATATCCAATGGTCCATCGGTACCGAAAGAGAAGCCCCTCTCAGGATTATCCATCTGGTGCGACGAGAAACCTAAGTCGAGCAATATACCCTGTACAGACACAAAACCGGCCTCGTTTACGATACGGGCCAGTTCAGCGAAATTTCCATGTGCTAGAACTAGTCGCCCACTGCTCACCGACTCTGCCAGTCGTTCCCTGACTCTTGCCAGCGCCTGGACATCAGTATCTATCCCCAGGACTTTCCCATCGGGAGCAGATCGCTCAAGTATTGCTTCGGTGTGACCACCTCCGCCTAACGTGCCGTCGATATAGCGCCCTCCAGGCGCTGGACGAAGAAACTTCAGTACTTCCTCCAGCATCACAGGCACATGTTGTGTTTGCATCGCTTCCGTTTTCGTCTGTTCTCGTGCTATTTTCAGTCGCTAGAAGGGGATCGTTCCCCCCTCAGCCTCTAGTTTTTCTTGATACGACTGCCAACTTGCACGATCCCAGATCTCAAAGTGGTCTCGTACGCCGGCTACAGTCACTTCAGTACCCAGTTCAGCGTAAGCGCGCAACTTGGCGGGTATGACCATACGTCCTTGCCCATCCAGCTCTATCTCGCTGGCGCTTGGATAAATGCGCCGTTCAAAGTCGCGCAGTTCATCGCTAGACTTCCCAGATGCCAGCTCAGCCGATTTCTCCTCCCAGCCCTGCATGGTATACACTGATAGACAAACACCCATGCCTTTGCTTATGACGCCTCCACGGTCCATCTGTACCCTGAATTTGGCTGGGACCGCCATGCGCCCTTTCGCATCGATTGTATGTTCATGTTCGCCAAGAAACATATCTGACCCTGTGACTGCTACCTTCTTTGACCGCCTAAGAATGAGTTGTAGCGGTGGTCCCTTGCGAAGAATCCCTGAATATTCTCCCGTATTCAGGAATGCTTCACCCTCTTCCCCCACCAACCGTACAAACTCACCAAAATTCCCCACTTCTCCCCACTCGGATTATAACAGATAATATGCGAAAGATGAAAGGGGGTTTTCCACCAATTTCGTTGCGAGTAAGTGGATAACTTGTGGATAACTTATTAGAAGAGCAAGAAATATGTAGACACAAGATGCATTTTGCTACACAAAGAGCATAAATAAAATATACGAGTTTTAGAAATCGATGAACTAAAAAAGCCATTAAACTCAATTACCTGGTGACATTTTTTACGGCACCCTCTCGCTACCCAATTCCCTTCTTTCTAATAACAGGCCCTGTTTCTAATAAGGAGGGCTGTTGACACTACCTCTACCCAGGCCATACAATCAAAGAAGAACGGCGTCTCTATTACCTTACAAAACTGGAAGACAAAAGGATATCTCCTTAATGCAACAACCTTCGCCAGAACAGGTACCTGACAGAGTCACCTCCGCGCGGCATCACGAATCGTTACCTTTACCTGAAGCCCGCGAAGTGGCTCCCGCAATCTGGAAATTCACGTTACCAATACCCTTTCCCCTTCGCACAGTCAACATGTACGCCCTCGTCGGTGATGATGGCTGGACGCTCGTTGACGCCGGCATGGGTACACCCGACGCGCGTGCAGCCTTCGTGGCAGGACTGCACAAGGCTGGCCTGAGCATCGATAGATTACGTACTATCGTACTATCCCACGATCACCCTGACCATATCGGCTTATCAGGAGAGCTACACGAGCGGAGTGGCGCAACCGTCTATATGCATGCCATTGATGCAAAGAATATGCGTATTCTCTGGCAAGACATTTATCCTGAGCGCTTCACCAAAGTCTCGCACTTTTTCAGGCAGCACGGCATGCCGACCGGTGAACCCTGGTTCTCTCAGGCCAGCCCTGAACAGCTCCACAATATTATCAAAGTCCCCCCTTTTGAGGAACTCACACTCGTCGAGGACGGTCAGTATCTCCACCTGTCCGGGGAATGGTACCGCGTCATCTGGACTCCCGGACACTCCGATGGCCATATCTGCCTCTATCGTGAACGCGACAACGTCTTTCTGGCCGCAGATCACGTCTTACCGCGCATCACCCCGAACGTCGGCCTCTACTCGGAATATGATCGCAAGAATCCGCTGGGTGACTACCTGGATTCCTTGCGCAAAGTTTCCACATTACCGGCCAGCATTGTCCTGCCGGGTCATGGTGAACCCTTCAAAGACCTTGCCGGACGTGTCGAGGAGATCATAGAACACCACGAGGAGCGCGAGTTGCAGATCATGAACTTGCTGGATGAAAAACCGCAGAACGCCTACCAACTGGCGGAGAAACTCTTCGGACAGCGTTTGAAAAGTAACGAGGCACGGCGCATGGCCGTTGCTGAGACACTCTCCCACCTCGAATATCTGCGCATTGACGGCCAGGTTGAACGACACAAAATGACGGACGGGCTGATTCTCTATGCGCCGGTCTAGATGGCCGCTGGAGCAACCGCAATGAAAGAACCCATCGTCCTGTCCTTTGTCCAGGCTGAACAACTCCTTGCCGCCAGGCAAAGGGGAGAGCAGTCCATCGCGGTCTCACCGGACTTAGGCAGATCAACCATCACCGTGACCCTGACCTCCGAGGGTCTGCTATTTCCTGGCGGCGAGCGCCTGAGCTGGCGTGATGTCGAGAAGATCAAAAAATCTGTCGCCAACTGCTTCATCGTCGAGGGCGGAAGCATAAAAACCATCCAGGTCTTCTCCGAGTATACCAATCGCGTTTGTAGCCTCCTGCCCACGCGTGGTATCCCAAGTATGCTGATCGCCGGCTTCACGATGCACCGCATCGTAGATATTGATCCGATGCAGGATACGCTGAAGAAAGTTGCTACAATCGCTCCTATCGTGGGTAACGTCCTGGACACAGCAACCGGCCTTGGCTACACTGCCATTGAAGCTGCCAGGACTGCGCAGCACGTCGTAACCATTGAACTCGATCCAGGCGCACAGCAGATCGCGCGGCTCAACCCCTGGTCGCGGGAGCTATTTGATAATCCCAAAATCGAGCAAATCATGAACGATGCCTTCGAGGTTGTTCCCACCTTCGAGGATGCTTCATTCGACCGTATCATGCACGACCCACCCGTCTTTAGCCTTGCCGGTGAACTCTATTCAGGCGTGTTCTACCAGCAATTGTTTCGAGTACTCAAAAAGGGGGGCAGGCTTTTTCACTACATTGGGGATCTGAACAGCAAATCGAGCGGTACTGTGAGCAAGGGTGTTTTGCGCCGTCTACAGGAAGCAGGTTTCAACAGGGTGGTACGCAGACCCGAAGCCTATGGCGTCGTCGCCTATAAGTAACCGCTCACCTCTCACCTATCGGCGAACGCACAAATCTCCTTCACACCGCGCTCGATCTCCTCGTCCGAAGCAGCAAGAGAAATACGCACAAACTCTTCAGAAACAGAACCAAAACCACTACCAGGTGCAATAGCCACATTGCGTTCGCGTAACAGGTCAAGCGCGAACTGCCTTCCTCTCCGCTGTGTCCCTTTAGGGCTCGTGACATCTACCAGCACATAAAAAGCTCCATGTGGAGTGTAAACGTAGCGCCCGCTCTCTTTGAGCAACTTCACCGCCAGGTCACGGCGCCGTTGATACGTCTGCCTCATTTCGGCAACACATGCCTGTGGGCCTGTTAACGCTTCCGCCGCGGCTCGCTGCACCAGCGTACTGACATTCGTATAACTGGCATTCAACACATCCACGATCGTCTTCATGAGTTGTCTTGCCGTCACGACGTAGCCAATGCGCCACCCCGTCATAGCATAGGTCTTGGAGAACGTGTAGATACAGATGACGCGCCCCGCATTAAACTCGTCGCGCCCAAGCATAGCAGCAGGGCTGACATGTTCCCCTTCAAATACCAGCTCGTCGTAACACTCGTCCGAAAGCAGGTAAAGATCATGGCGGCGCGCGAAATCCAGCAATTCAGCCACCAGGTGTGTGGGAAAGACGGCGCCTGTGGGGTTGCCTGGACTATTGATGATCAACAAACGGGTACGCGGCGTGACTAAACGCTCCATCTTTGCCACGTCCGGCAGCCATTCATTCCGCGGGTCAAGCGGATAGTGTACCGGGGTAGCACCACAACAAGCCAGTTGCATGAGATATTGTGGCCAATGGGGATCAGAGATCAGCACCTCGTCACCAGGCCCAACCGTCGCCGTCAGCGCCGCCAGGATTGCACCCGTGCCACCCATAGCGATTGCTGTCTGCTCTGGTTCAACAACGTAGCCGTTCACGCGCTCAATTTTCGCCGCCAGCAATTCCCGCAGCCATGACCAGCCGGCTGCGGGGCCATACGTCAGAGGTTCACGCTCAATAGACTGGCAGGCTGCCATGCGTATGTGTTCAGGTGTGCGAAAACTTGGCTCGCCTATCTGCAGGCGCACCGCTGGCGGCAACACCTCTCCACGAGCCTTTGCCTCCTGCTCCAACAACTGCGCCAACGCTCCCAATGTAGTAATGTCATTGATCGGTAAATCGTATATATGTTGTTTCCCAATCTTCATCAGCTTTTGTAATCGCCTATCTTCTCAACTAAACCTGCCAACAGAGCGATACGCGTCGGCAAGTAATCCAGTTCAACATACTCGCCAGGGTTGTGCGCTAAACCACCACCCGCACCCAGCCCGTCAATGGTCGGCAGTCCTACCGCAGCCGTGTTATTAGCATCCGATGCGCCCCCACTGCCCACTTCCTCGATGTCCAGACCCAGCTCGCTGCCGACCTCCCTGGCCAGTTGGACAAGGAAAGCGTTGCGTTTGTTACGTTCAAAAGGCGCCGAGAGCATACTGCCGCTGAGCGTGATCTGCGTTCCATCCAGGACCTTCTGCGTAACCACCCTGCTCATGGCAGCCTCGATCGCCTTTATTCCCGCCTGGTCGCTGGCCCGCACATCCATATCAAAGTAGGCATAGTCCGGGACGACATTCGTTCGTTCGCCACCATGTATGACGGAGACGCTGAGCGTTGTTCCAGGAACGGTGCCATTGAGTGCTTGCATCTTCTGCACCTGGTAGGAAAGCTCAAGGATGGCATTCCGTCCGCGCTGTGGCTCGACCCCTGCATGGGCGGAGACTCCCCGCACCTCGACGCGGTACTGTCCTGATGCCCGCCGCGAGGATACAACCGTCGCTTTAGCTCGCCCCGGCTCCAGCACAATGGCGGCATCGGACTGCCCGGCCAGTTCCTCAATCAGTGGCCTGCTGCTTGGGGAACCTATCTCCTCGTCACTGTTGCAGACAAACGTCACGCTCTGGTAATTTGCCTGATGCGTATCTATGAGGATATGTAAGCCGTATAAACCGATCAGCACGCCCGATTTCATATCCAGCACACCCGGTCCTGTAGCGATACGTCTCTCGTTTTGCTGGCTAATCGCGAATGGCCGTAGTTCCACCTCGCCTTCGGGGAAAACAGTATCGATATGACCTATCAGCAGAATTCGGGGTCCCCCAGGTGCGTTACCTGTATGTGTGGCAACG
>CATPCK010000797.1 GCA_955652655.1 uncultured Ktedonobacteraceae bacterium
ACGGAGAATTGGAGTGGGCTATCGTGGACGAAGAACTGAACCCCTATGTCGACGGTCTCTTCAGGAACGTGGACACGGCTCTCTATGGACGGGTCACCTATCTGGGAATGCAGAGTTATTGGCCAACCGTGCTCACGGACCCACAGGCCTCGCCACGCGACCTCGCACACGCTCACTGGGTCGAGAATGTCTCCAAAATCGTGTTTTCAACAACGCTCTCTCGTGCGGAATGGAAGAATGCACGGCTGGTGAAAGACCACATTGCGGAAGAAATCGCATCACTCAAACAACAGCCTGGCCTCGACCTCATGATCTTCGGTAGCCCCCGATTGACCCATACGTTTATCCATCTGGGCTTGATTGATGAATACCGCCTCTTTCTCAATCCGATTGTCTTAGGTGGTGGAATCCCACTCTTTCAAGACATCAAGGACCCGACGAAGCTGAAGCTGCTAGAAGCAAAGACGTTCCAGGCAGGGGTGGTTGGACTTCACTACCAGGCAGTCAGGCCATAACCGACGCTCATCAGAGCATGGGAAGTGCATGACGTGTGAACCTTCGCCCGCGCTGCACGTCTCATCAGGGGGTTGCCCATCTGATGGCCTAGATTTCGGCAACCCCTCTCCCCTGGAATGGGAAAGTACGAGGGTGATGGCAGGAGCCTTGTGTCATTCCTCTCTCGATCCTGCGTTGTCAAAGAAGAGAAGGCTCATCGGAAACGTGCGCATTCCCCGTGTCTTCAGGCTTGAATTGCAGTAACCTGGAGTGAAGTAATGGAAAGAATTCTTTGGCATCAAGCCTGAGGAGAAGAAACATGGCAACAGACGACACCCCAACTCCTCTTCGCACACTCTCGCAGCAAGAAATAGCACACGTACTGAATCTGGCTATTCCAGCGCATCTGGCAACGCTTGACCCTGCTGGATTCCCTCGCATTACTCCTATCTGGTTCCTCTGGGAAGACGGGATATTTTATATGTCCAGCGGGGAGGAAAGACGCCATGTGCATGATCTTGCTCGTGATCCACGTGCGGGGCTCTGTATTAGTATTGAAGAAGGCCAGACCCAGGGAGGTAGCCGTCCGTATCGCCAGATCGTTGTACGTGGATATGCGCAAGTGCAGCCTGACGCAGATGAAAGATGGGCGCGCAAGCTTCTCCTGAAGTATATCACTGGTCAAGCAGGAGTGTTACGGGCTCAGCAGGGCGCAGGGAAGCCTCTTGCTGTCATCGCGTTGCGTCCAGAACGCTTTTTGACAACCGGGAACTTTCCTGCAAAATAGTCATGAGTCATCCCGACCTCTTGCATCTTTTTCAGGAGTACATCACCAACCATCAATCAAGCAGTATCTCCCACATGTAAGGATGATCCGGGGCAGATCCTCTTACATTCCATGCCTGCGCTTGAACGCCTCAATCTCGTCTACAGCAAACGTAATTCCTGGGTATCGTTCCCAGCTGAATAATGTAACAGAGCACTACTTGGTAGTGCTCCGCATCACCGCCATACCTACTTGTCTTTATACCTCTCACGCGCTATAGTAGGGTTATCATTCTGGCACCTACAACGTGTTCCAGGTTTCGATAATCAAAAAAGAACTGTCTGATATACTCGTCGCGGTTTAAGCGGCCTCGGAGTGCAAAATGGCGAATTTCATCGCGCAACTACATTACTTCAACCTGTTCCTGGTCCTCGCTGCCAGCCTGGTAGCAGGTATCTGGGGACTTGTCCTCTTCTTCATGAAGAAAACCACAACCATTTACCGGCCCTGGCGCATCACACTCATTTTTACAGCTATCGTTGCTCTGTTGCAAGGAGTATTCGGTATCTTACTGGTACTTCTTGGTCAGAAGCCAGGCACTGGCACCGACCTCTATTACCTGCATTACGTCTATGGTGGCATTGTTGCGCTGGCAATTCCCGTCGCTCTGACGTATGCTACTAGCGGTAAAAATGTGCGGCGGGACGTCCTGGTCTTTAGCCTCGCGGCCCTCGTACTCTTTGCCGCCGGCTTCCGTGCCTGGATGACCGGACCAGTACATTGGCCATAACAATTTGGAGAGATTCATGCGAGCTTCTTTTATTCACATAGCGGACACACACCTGGGCTATGAACAATATGGCGTGCGCGAACGCTTTAACGATTTCAGCCGCGCTTTCTGGGACATCTTGGACGAGGCGGCTCATCGGCCAGTCGATTTTGTGGTCATTGCCGGAGACCTGTTCAATAAGCGCGCCATTGATGCCCTGACACTCATCCATGCTATTGAGGGCCTGAAGAAGCTCAAAGAAAAACATATCCCCGTCATCGCCATCGAGGGCAACCACGACCGTAGCTATTATCGCGATGGCATTTCCTGGCTGCAATTTTTATGTCATCAAGAATATCTCACGCTTCTCGCTCCTATCATGCGCGACGGCGCACCCGTCCTCAGTTACTGGCAACCGGGCACCATGCGCGGCTCGCACATCGATCTGCTTAATGGACGCCTGCGCGTCTACGGACTGCCCTGGCAGGGAGCGGCGACCAACCGCAGCATGGAAGGGCTGGCCGGTGCTTTAGCCGCCGCTCGTGCCGGGGAAGAAGCCGAGGGTGTCGAGTATCGCCTCCTCATGATGCATACAGGTATAGAAGGCATCGTACCGCGTGTCCAGGGCCTCCCCTCCATGTCACAGTTTCAACCGCTGCGTACCTGCGTGGACTACCTGGCGCTGGGCCATGTCCACAAGCCGTACGAATTTGATGGCTGGATATATAACCCCGGCTCGACTGAGACCTGGGGAGCCGAAGAGTCGGCATGGGAGGACCGCGGCTACTATTTCGTCGAAATTGACACCAGCGAGCCGGAAAGAGTAATCGATCCCAATAAAACGGCGCGTTATCACCGTGCCACGCACCTGGTCAACAAACGCCGTCCCTTTGTGCGCCACGAACTGCGCGTGGACGGGCTGAATGAGCCAAACGCCCTCTACGCTCGCCTGGAAGACTACTGCCAACGCGAAGCATACAAACACCAGGACGACTCCCTGCGCCCGCTCGTGCAAATTCAATTGATCGGCACACTGAACTTCGATGCTGGCTCCCTCGACCAGCCACTTATGGAGGAGATAGTAACCAACCACTTCCGTCCCCTCTACGTGCGCGTCGACAACAACACCAATGACCAGGACTATATCCCCGAAGGCGGCGACATCGATGGACGCGACCGCTCCGCCTGGCATGAATTGGAACGCCGCATCTTTGAAGAACTCGTAAGCCGGGATAATCGCTATCTACCCGCCAAGGAACAATGGAGTACAGTGCTGGCCGACCTCAAGAAGATGGCCCTTGATAAAGACGATCCAACAATCATCGCCCAGTTCCTGCGCGACAAACGCACCGAACTCCTGGCAACATAAAAAGGTAAATGTATGGGCGAAGCTTGCCCCGCTCCATAAGCGTCAAGTGAAGAAAAAAGGACGGGAAAAACGAAGAAGGATGGGGTTTTCCCGTAGGGGCGGGAGTGGAGTGGATGGGGAGTGGGGACGCTTGCGTCGCCCTGGCAGGAGGGGGACATGCGATCACGGGACCAGGACGAGGGCGCTCCCGAGGCGACATCACAAAATACTTGCCCCTGTCCAACTTGCCCTCGTCCCGAAAAATAATAGGAATAACATGCAATCACACACACAAACACAACCCGACCCACATCTTACACAGCAAATCCCCTGGTGGAACGACCTTGACCCCGCGGCACTTGCCGAACTAGAACTACCCGACATCCGGTCATTGCCAGCGCAAACTGTTGACGTCGTCGTAATCGGCGGCGGTGTAGCTGGCCTCAGCGCGGCCCTGAGCGCCTCCAGGGCCGGATCCCACGTACTGGTACTGGAATCCGCGACCATGCTTGGATACGGCGCCACCGGGCGCAACGCCGGTATATTGAGCGCCGGCATCAACATGCATCTTACCGACCTCGACCTCCACGGACCTGAGGCCGCCTTCTGGCCTGAAACTACTCGCCTTCTCCTCTCGCTTGTTGAAGAAGCCGTCCGGCCAGGAGCCATCCTCTCCGCCCATTTGACCGGAGCGCTCAGCCTTGCCGAAAGTACCCACGCCGCACATAAACTTGCCCGCGAGGCACGCGCCCGCCTATCTGCGGGCCTGCGCGCGGAAATGTGGACACCCGCCCGGGTCTCAGAAATGACTGCCGGGCGACTCAGCACGCGCTCAGTCGTTAGTGCCCTCTGGCTGCCCGACGAGGGACGCATACACCCCCTTACACTACTGGCACACCTGGCACAACAGGCACGAACTCAGGGTGCCGCCATTGCAGGGAATGCCCGTGTAGAAACCTATCAGGAAATACAGCGCTATACGGACAACCACCACTGGCAAATCAGCCTGTCCAATGGCACGGTCATCACCGCCCGCGGCCTTGTTCGCGCCGTTGGACCCACCATACAGCCAAACCAGCGTATCTACGCGCTCGCCTTCGCGGCTGATCTCCCTGACAACTTCCCCCTCTTCTGGGACGCCTCTCCCTACACCTACACCGACTTCAGACCAGGCAACGGGCGTCTCACCGTCAGCGGCGGACGCTATGGCAAAGCCGGTGTTACTCACCGCGATGCCACATACTACCAGCGCCTGGCAGACGCCGCCCGCCACTGGCTCCCCGAGCTCCAAGGCAAAGAGCCAGCCTACGCCTGGGCAGTGGACCTCGCCGTATCTGCCAACATGATACCCACCCTCAACCAATTTGGAAATACCGCCCCCGCTTATGCCATCGACGGACTGGGCGCTCTCGGCGTCCTCCCCGGCATCGTCCTCGGCCAACGCGCCGGCAAAACCATAGCCCAAACCCTCTCTTGACATACGCCTCCCCCCAACACTACAATGAATACAACAAATGAAGTTAGTTGATAGAATAAATCAACTTTTTACTTATCAAACCAACATCATAGGGACAAGGAAGTCCTTCTAGCGCGCTGGAAGGAGATGCATATCATGGCAACCAGCACAAACTCATCTTCCACCACCACAACTATCCCGCGGGTAGACACCCACCTGGCCAAATTTTCACAGGCCAGCGTCGTCGTACTTACCGCCCTGGCCTTTCTCTTGAATCAACCCATCATCGTCGCCATTACCGCAGTCATCATGGCGCTGAGCGCATTAGCTCCTGCTATAAGCCCGTTCCGGCTGCTCTATAACGGGGTTATAATTCCACTGCACATAGTGAAGCCGCGCATTGTCGAGGACGATCCTGCTCCGCACCGCTTCGCGCAGGGCGTCGGCGCAACATTTCTCATTGCCGCAACGCTCGTTCTCTACCTCACGAAAGCTACGCCCATCGGTTGGGCGCTCGACCTGATCGTTTTCGTACTGGCGGGTATCAACCTGACCGTTGGCTTCTGCGCGGGCTGCTTTGTCTACTATCACCTGGGACGACTGGGCCTGCTGCCCCGTGTGCGCTACGAGGGTGGCTTCCACTGGCGTGGCGTATAAAGGTCGCAGGTCGTACGAAAACAACAACAGGGTGGAAGCAAACTTCCACCCTGTTGTTGTTTTCGTACATACTCCTACTTCAAGAAATCCAGTGCAGC
>CATPCK010000798.1 GCA_955652655.1 uncultured Ktedonobacteraceae bacterium
CCACAATTCCCTCTGTGCTCTCATCCGTTTCTGACCCCGACAAATGGGTATGAGCATCAAGAATCTTCATATTCAGAAATACCTCATCAAAAAAAATAAAGCGACTACAGTGGAATTGAGCTTACTTGCTCTACCTAATACACGTCTCTAAATGGAAAACGTCTACACATTACTGGAAAACGTTGGAATAGGCACAGTTCACCTGTTTGTGCTGTTGAGGGTTTGCTTTTGTTCGCTAATATATTCTCTCTTTATCCCTGTAACGCTTCGCAGCACAATGTTAAAATCACCTCGAGCAGCAAACGCTCCCGCCCCCAGTAAGACCAGGCTGGTAGGGAGCGGGAGACCAACAACTGCAATGAAAACGGTTAAGAGGAAGGAATGAGGTCATTGCGACTTCCTTCTAAGACTTTGTTGGCGAATGACAGTACTGGTGGAAATGAGGTATGCGGCCCAGAGAGGGCGACCACAAGGGGATCGCCCCTACCATGCTACGAAGCCCCTTCCCAGGCCGTTCGTCCATCGTAGGGGCGATCCCTTGTGGTCGCCCTGCTCGCGCTTGTTCTTTCCTTCGCCAACAAAGTCTTCTAACAGAAGGTGAAGCCGCAGGCTTCAACATCGTCCTGACAAAAAGGATCATACCTGCTTCCTGCTACGTCTGAAAGAGCCCGAAGCCAGGAAACCCAGGCGACCCAACCTTGAAGTGAACCACTGATCCAGCCCGTAATAGCTTCCGGCAGAGAGGAAGAGGAGTACGGCAAAGAGTAGCGCGTAGGGAAAAGCGGTCCCTATATCTGTGCTATGACCTGGTATGTAAGGCCCACCAAAACCTTCAGGTATAGTCCAGATACCCAGGGACAGGAATATGCCGGCGATAAACGTCAGGTTGCTAAAGATGCCCACGATTAAAAAGACAGCGAGCGCAGTCTCTGTCGTGGCTTCTATACGAGCAAAGAGCAGCGGATTGACTGTGACAACGTTCGTCCAAAAGGAGATCCAGCCCTGAATGAGCCCGGGTTGACCATCCCTGGCTGCTGTCACTTGTTCAACGAATGTATTTTGAAACTGTGGTTGCCACTTCAATATAGCATCAACGACCCAGACAAGGCCGAAGATGATGCGTGCAATGCCGACCCCTTTTTGCCGCCAGTTCATCGTAGTTGGATGATATGACGAGAGAGTAGTATGGCGCAAAGGGGATGTTGCTGAATTGCCGATCATATAAGTTTCTCCATTAAATTTCCATCAAATTGACATGAATATACGTAATCTTAGTGTTTTGACACAAGTTAATTCGTAGAGGGTTACAGTTTATTTTTGAACCCGGTGCGTAAATTGTTCTGGTTCCTCATTGCTTTGCTCTCCATGATGGTATCTGTATGCTGCCGAGACTGTGCTGGCGAATCAGACAACCAGTGCAACGCAGCTGTATTGACCCGACCAGGGCGACCACTATGCCACCAAGACGCTGCTCGGTCCCGTTCGTCCAGAGTAGGGGCGATCCCTTGTGGTCGCCCTCTGGAGGCTGCACACGGCGTTTGATAGGTAATGTCGTCTAGAAAGTTTCCGGCGTAAAAGATCGAGGAATTACACAATTTTGTCGATGCGCTCCTGCGCTCTGTGAGGTATATCTAGTGTGGTGGCGCGTAACACGCAAGTATCCTCGAGCCGCTTCGTGTACGAGCCTCCAATCGCTTAAAGGAAGCTAAATTTTGGAAAGAGATGGAATACAGATGCCAACTATGTTGCCTTTACCAGATAGCAGAGATATTTCCATAGATGTGCAGGAGTACCAAACATTTTTTGAGGAGAATCTTGGCCTGATCTATCGCTATATATATAGCAAGGTCGGTAACAGAGAGGAAGCTGAGGATCTGACGTCGCACATTTTTCTCAAAGTAGTAAGCAGCATTGATCGCAACCGTAGCCGGCAAAGTATGCAACAATGGCTGTTTCTCATTGCACGCACAACTCTCGCGGACTACTGGCGAGCTTATTATCGTCTACCATCGAATTCATTGGATGAGTTGTTAGATGCTGGCTGGGAGGTCGCGGTGCAAGAAGAACCGATGGCGACAAACAGCAACGCCGCGGATCGAGTACAACATATTCTTCGCGCATTGCCTGAGCGATATCGAGAGGTCTTGCAATGCCGTTTTCTCCTCAACCTCTCAATAAGAGACACTGCTTCAAAGATGGGACTGACAGAGGCAAACGTCAAAGTATTACAGTTTCGTGCTCTGAAACGTGCCGCTGTTCTTGAACAGGTCGTCACAGAATAACGATCATACATATCCGCACTATCCCTTGACTCATCTAGCTACCCCTCCTCAAGTCTTCATCAAACACTTCGCACATTTGAAATTCTGCCCCATGTACAGTATAGTTATGTACGAGGCGCTCATAAGATCGTATCGACGTTCCCATTGTAGCCGCCTTACGTAGTTTTTCTTGGACTCATTTTTCAGGCTGCTTCCAAGAGGAGTACGGCCATGACTGGCCGCCTGGGGCAGCAGTTTGGCAAATTTCGTCTTACGCATCTTCTAGGGCGCAGGAACTTCGCTGCAATCTACCTGGAGCTAAACATATGTCGGATGAAGTGAACGTTCAGTTCCACAACTTGCCTTCGCAACTCACACCGCTGATTGGACGCGAGCAAGAGAGACAGGCAGTTTGTGCACTCCTACGACGACCAGGGGTGCGCCTCATCACGCTCACGGGTACCGGTGGAGTTGGCAAAACGCGCCTGAGTTTGCAAGTTGCGACCGACCTGCTGCATGACTTTTGCGACGGCGTCTGCTTCATCCAACTGGCCCCCATTAGCGACCCTACACTGGTCGTCGCCACTATCACGCGGACACTTGGCATCAAGGAGGTTGGAGAGCGACCACTCCTCGATCTTTTAAAATCCTATTTACAAGACAAACATCTGCTGTTACTGCCAGACAACTTTGAGCAGGTTCTGCCGGCGGCACCTCTGCTCTCGAACCTGTTGGCTGCTTGTCCTCATGTTAAGGTCCTGGTGACCAGCCGTGCTGTGCTGCACATTCATGGAGAACACGAATATCCTGTCCCGCCACTGGCACTACCCGACCTCTCTCATCTTCCAGAGAGCGAAACCATCTCACAGTATGCGTCAGTAGCCCTTTTCCTGGAGCGAGCGAGGGCTGCCAGGCCGAATTTCACTATAACAGCCGCCAATATGCGCGCGATCGCGGAGATTTGTGTCCGCCTGGACGGCTTGCCTCTCGCCATTGAACTGGCAGGTGCGCGCATAAAACTGCTTCCCCCGCAGGCGCTCCTGGCTCGTTTGGAGCATCGCATGGAAGTGTTGACGAGTGGGCCGCAGGATGTTCCTGCGCGGCAGCAAACCCTCCGCAACATGTTAGCTTGGAGTTATGATTTGCTGGATGCCGGAGAGCAACGTCTCTTCCGGCGCCTCTCCATTTTTGTTGGCGGCTGCACATTGGAAGCCGTGGAGGGTATATATAATGCTCTCGGTGATATGCCAGCAAACGTGCTGGACGGGGTGGCTTCACTGATCGATAAGAGCTTGCTGCGACAAACGGATCAGGAGGGGGAGGAACCTCGCCTCGTGATGCTGGAGACGATCCGTGAGTATGGTCTGGAGTGCTTGACTGTGACTGGAGAGATGGAGATCACCCGGCAGGCTCATGCTGCTCACTACCTGTCGTTGGCGGAGGAGGCAGAGCTAGAGCTCGGAGGGCCACAGCAAGCCTCGCGACTGGAGCAGTTAGAGCGGGAGCATGACAACCTGCGAGCGGCGTTGCAGTGGATGATAGAACAGGCTGAGAAAGACGATGCCGGGCAACGTGCTATTAATGGGGGAGAGATGGCCCTGAGGTTGGGAGGAGCGCTGCGAAGTTTCTGGGTAGCACATGGTCACATCAGTGAAGGGCGGAATTTTCTGGAGCGCGCATTGGCTGCAAGCGAGGGAATCGAGGCATCTGTACAGGCGAAGGCGCTCATCGTTACGGCGTACCTGGCCTTCGTACAAAGCGACCATGAGCGCACAGAGGCACTGGGTAAGGAGAGCCTGGCGCTGTATCGAGAACTCGAAGACCAACCAGGCATTGCGTTCGCGCTCTCTTTGTTGGGGAGCGCGGCCTGGACGAAGGGCAATATGGTTGCAGCCCGTACTCTGACGGAGGAAGCCCTGGCGGTCGCCAGGAAGGTAGACGATATGGAGCGCACTGCTTACTCACTTTTTGTTTTAGGACTGCTATCCAGCAGCCAGGGTGAGTACACCAGGGCGCGTGCCCTCTACGAGGAGAGCCTGGCAATCCACCGGGCGGCAGGGAACAAGCGGGGTATTGCTCATACACTCTCCCAATTAGCACAGATGCTCTTTGTTTCCCAATCGGATCAGGCGCAGGTGATTCCTCTGCTTGAGGAATGTCTCACGCTCTCTCAGGAGGTGGGCTTCAAGGAAGGTATTGCGGCGTATTATTGCGTCTCGGGGCAACTGGCTCTCAGTCGGGGAGACCTGATCACGGCACGCTCGCTGGCTGAGAAGAGCGTGGCGCTCTACAGAGAAATGGGACACCGGCATGGTACTGCCAAGTCGCTCTCCGTTTTGGGGAAGGTACTCGCCAACGAGGGCGACTACGCGGCAGCCCAAACGTTCTATGAGCAGAGCCTGGCAATCTCCGGTGAGTTGAACGAAAAATGGGTGGCCGCTGTGTACCTGCTGGAGTTGGGGGAAGTAGTCGCGGCATTGCGACAATTAGCGTGGGCGGCACAATTGTGGGGAACATCAGAAGCTTTACGTGATGCTATAGGCATACC
>CATPCK010000799.1 GCA_955652655.1 uncultured Ktedonobacteraceae bacterium
CAGATATCATTGCGCACTGACGTGGTGGATGTCATTAAAACATTGGACAGCCGCGGTATCTTGAACTCGATTGCTAGCAAGAACGACCATTCAGCGGCGATGGAAAAACTGGAGCAATTTGGTCTGAACGCGTATTTCCTCTATCCGCAAATTAACTGGAACTCGAAGGCAGCTTCGATTCGGGAGATTGCCAGGTCTATAAATATAAGCATCGACGCACTTGCCTTTATTGATGATCAAGCATTTGAGCGTGAAGAGGTCGCTTTCTCCCTACCTGAAGTGCTCTGCATCGATACAACAGATGTGTCGAGGTTATTAGACATGCCAGAGATGAATCCTCGCTTTGTCACTGAGGATTCGCAGCAGAGAAGGTTGATGTACCTCAGCGATATAGCGCGCAACAAGGCTGAGCAGGAGTTCGTTGGCCCAAGCGAAGAATTTCTAGCCACCTTGCAGATGGCTTTCACCATCGCTCAAGCAAAGGAAGAGGACTTGCGGCGGGCAGAAGAACTGACGGTACGCACTCATCAATTGAATACGACGGGCTATACCTATTCTTATGAAGAACTGAATGAGTTCCGGCAGTCGGATACGCATAAACTGTTCATTGCAAGCCTTGATGACAGACACGGAACGTATGGCAAGATCGGATTGGCTCTTGTGGAATGCCTGGTGGATGTTTGGACGATCAAACTATTGTTGATGTCGTGCCGGGTGATGTCCAGGGGAGTGGGTACCATCATGATACACCATATCATGAACCTGGCTAAGAAGGCTGGCATACCTTTGCGTGCCGAATTCGTCGCGAATGATCGAAATCGCATGATGTACATCACATATAAGTTCGGTGGCTTCAAAGAAGTGGAGAAGGTCGACAACCTCATAGTATTTGAGAATGATCTGAGCTTTATTCAACCGTTCCCCGATTACGTTAAAGTGCATTTTGAGTAGGAAAAGACCACTGATAGTTGACTTAAGAGAAGATGCCGAGGTTAGCACATGCATAGAGAAAGCACCTTTTTGAAACGCCTGGCGGACCTTTCGCCGGCAAAGCAAGCGCTGCTGGAGAAGCGGCTGCGCGATGAGCGGCAACAAGAAGGGGACAGAACGACTGATATTCCGCGCCGGGCGCAGGAGGAAGCCGCTCCGTTGTCGTTCGCGCAGCAGCGGCTGTGGTTTATGCAAGAGTGGGAGCCGGAAAGCACGGTCTACAATGAAGTGGTGGCCATTCGCTTGAGCGGGCCGCTTCATGTGGAGGCGCTGACGCAAGCTGTGCGCGAGATCATGCGCCGCCACGAGGTGCTGCGTAGTACCTATCCAACCATCGATGGGCAGGCGCAGCAGCTGATAGACCCATCTGTGCATGAGAGCTTAACCATCGAGCTGATCGATTTGCGAGAGGTCCCAGCAGGGGAACGGGAAGCAGAGATGCAGCGTCACATAGCCCGGGAGGTGCAGCGTCCCTTTCACCTGGGCCAGGAAGTGCCGTGGCGCAGGCTCTTGCTGCGCCTGGATGAGGAAGAGCATATCGCTCTCACTGTGATGCACCACATAATCACTGATGCATGGTCGATGGAGGTGTTCGTCGGGGAACTGACAACCCTGTACGCGGCTTTCAGCGCTGGGAAGGCTTCCCCCTTGCCGCAGGCCCCGTTGCAGTACGCTGATTATGCCTGCTGGCAGCGACACCGGTTAGAGGAGGGGAAGCTCGAGAGACAGCGAGCATATTGGAAGGGCCAGTTAGGCGGGACGTTGCCGGTGCTGGAACTGCCGACAGATTCTCCTCGCCCAGCGGTACAGACCTTTCATGGCAGGCGTCATCCGGTGGTGATAAACCGGTCATTGAGCCAGAGCCTGCAAGCCTTGGGCCGACAGGAAGGGGCAACGGTGTTTATGACGTTGCTGGCCGCCTTCCAGGTCGTGTTGTCCCGCTACAGCGGGCAAGAAGACCTGGTGGTAGGTACAACGATCGCCAATCGAACGCGGCCTGCACTGGAGCAACTGCTGGGATGTTTCGTCAATACGCTGGCGCTGCGTACCGATCTCTCGGGCAACCCCGCCTTTCGCGACCTATTGCAGCGAGTGCGGGAGGTGACCTTGAAGGCGTATGAGCATCAGGATGTGCCCTTTGAGAAGGTAGTGGAGGACGTGCAAGTGACACGCAGCTTGAGGCATGCGACACTCTGCCAGGTGATGTTTGAGCTGCAAAATGTGCCCCTGGCGGAGCAGGAACTGGCGGGGCTAACGTTGAGACCTGTGGGGGTAGAGCATATGACGGCGAAGTTTGAGCTGTCACTGTGCCTGCGCGAGAGCGTGCAGGGGTTGAGTGGGTACCTGGAATACAATACGGACCTGTTTGAGGGCAGTACCATTGAGCGCTTCGTGGGGCACTTCCTGACCGTGTTGGAAGCTGTGGTGGCTGATCCGGGTCAACGCATAGCCGACCTGCCGCTTTTGACGGAGGCCGAACTGCAACAGATGCTCGTCGAGTGGAACGCGACTGCGGCACCATATTCACATGAGTCGTGCTTTCATAGGCTTTTTGAAGAGCAGGTCAAACGAATGCCGGAGGCAGTTGCCGTTGTCTGTGGAAGGGAACAACTTACCTTTCGACAATTGAACCAGCATGCTAATCAACTGGCCTACTACTTACAGGAGAGAGGCGTTGGTTCCGAGCATGTAGTGGCGCTGCTAGCGGATCGTGGTATTCCTTTCTTAACGGCCACACTGGCGATCTTCAAAGCAGGAGGAACGTACCTTCCGCTGGATCCGCAACATCCAGCTGCGCGCCTGCGCTATGTTTTGGAACATAGTCGTTGCCGCATCATTCTGACTACCTCAGCTTTTGCTGCTACTATTAAACCTGTGCTAGAGGAAATGCTGACAGAGGAACGGTCACAGATCATTGTTTTGGAGAGCGTGCCTGAACAGCCACGGGAAAATCTTTCTACTGAAACAGCACCCTTGCACCTTGCGTATGTCATCTACACCTCAGGCTCAACGGGTAAGCCCAAAGGGGCGATGGTCGCGCAGCGTGGGATGCTCAATCACTTATATGCCAAGATCGAGGCGCTGCAACTCAAAGAATTTGATAGGGTGGCGCAAACAGCTTCACAGTGCTTCGATATCTCGGTGTGGCAGTTCCTGGCAGCGCTGTTGATTGGTGGACAGGTGCAGATTTTCCCGGACGAGGTGACGCATGATCCGGTAGCGCTTCTGACACAGGTCGAACAGCAGAACATCAGCATCTTGGAAATCGTACCCTCGATGTTGCGCGCGCTGATCGACTTGCTGGAGAGTACGAGGTCAACTCGACCAAAGTTAGCAGCGTTGCGCTGGTTGATTTCTACGGGAGATATCTTACCTGCCGAACTGTGCCGGCGCTGGCTGAGCCTCTATCCTCACATTCCATTGTTGAATGCCTTTGGCCCTACCGAATGCTCAGATGATGTGACACATCACCTGATCGAAGTATTACCTGCTCAAGCAGCCAGTTCTATGCCAATAGGCCGTGCGATTGGTAACACGCGTCTTTATGTACTGGATGATGGCATGAAGCCAGTGCCAATCGGAGTGAGTGGTGAATTGTACGTGGGTGGTGCCGGCGTCGGGAGAGGGTATCTCGCTGAGGCAGCGCGGACGGCAGAGACCTTTGTGCCTGATCCTTTCAGTCAGCAGCCCGGAGAGCGATTGTACCAGACGGGAGACGTGGCGCGTTACCTGGCGGATGGCGTACTGGATTTTCTGGGACGGCGCGATTCCCAGGTGAAGTTACGAGGCTATCGCATCGAACTGGGAGAGATCGAGG
>CATPCK010000800.1 GCA_955652655.1 uncultured Ktedonobacteraceae bacterium
CTCCTGGAAGATTGCATTACACACACCAGTGGAGAGCGTGTACTGGTAGAATACTACCTTGCCCTGGAAAACCTGGTTTACAGTATCACGCAGGCCAACCAGTCCGAGCAATCTCCCCGGCTTCAGGCACTTTTCGATGTCCAGCATCGCGTAGAACATGTTGGGGCCCCCAACGAGGAAGATTGAGGGAAAAGCTGAGAGGAAGCAATCGTCACGCCTGAGTAAAGGCCATGATTGCTTCTTACCACTATCACTGGCCGAATGCGACCGAAGCATCAGACCCTACCCGCAGTGCAAGAGGCGAGAGGGGAATCTGTGAGGAGACTGCAAAATCAAAAAAGCCATCTTTCGCTTGTTTTGGAAACACGATAGGTAATACAGTGACAAGCTTCGGCGAGATAACCTGTCCGTTGGGAAGAACGAGCCGCACTAAGGTGGCAAACTCTATACCAACCGGAGCTTGTATCGTATCACCCGCCTGTACACGAACACTCACACGTACAGTATATAAACCGGCTCGTTTGCGATCATCCGAAAACGCCCCTGCCTCTTCCACTTTTGTCACTATGATAGTGATATCCCTATATACAACGCTGCGATTCACTATCATGGAGCCAGCGGGACGGGTTATACCCACTGTCGGTATAACGGGATCATTGGTCAAACCAATATTGGGGTCCTGTTCCTTTGGCAAGGAAAAACTGACCACAACGGCAATAGCAATGAATACTATTGCCAATATCACTCTTACTGCTGATATCTTTAGCAGGCTTCTCACTTTTGACATACTGTTCTGTCTGACCTGTCTATAACTATGTATGCTGAATACAGAGCATATTATAAACCTGAATCACAGACAGTACAAATGGAAGATCCTGTGCACAGCTCCGCTAAGGCTGGGGCAAGAAATTCTGGGAGCCAAAAGAACCTCCCAGCACATCCTGTGAAGAGGCACCGAGCCAGCGATCAAGTATCGTTGCGTAGACAGAGCGGAAATCGGCGGTGTATTTCAGATTGCCGTTATTATCCAGGCTACCAAGGCTGGGAGGCTCACCAAAAATGCCCTTGTTGACGGTACTGCCCAGTACAAACATGGGAGCGGCTGTACCATGATCGGTGCCTTGACTACCATTCTCTTCAGCGCGCCGTCCGAACTCAGACCAGGTCATTACCACGACATTATCGGCCTTTCCGTGCTTTGAAAGATCAGTATAGAAGGCTGAAAGGCCGTCCGCCAGTGTTTTCATCAGGGCATTATGCGTTGTTTGCTGATTGGCATGCGTATCAAAGCCGCCAAGGGTAACATACCCAACACGTAATCCAAGCCCCTGTACGATAGCCTCTGCCAGGATTTTCAGCCCGGCAGCAAATGGCCCTTGTGGATAGGTCACTGCAGGTTGATATTGTGTATCTGCATCATGTAACTGCTTCGAACCATCCTGGGCACTGAGCGCCGTAGTATCGAGCAGAGCAGCGTAGGGTGATGTCTTAGGGTACGAATTATAGAGTTTCATCAGCGCCTGTAGACGCGCATTCCCATTATCGACATCAGCAGGATCAGGATAAATGCGATACGTGTTGACACTGGCTATCGTAGGTACGGGAGCACTGATTGAAGCGAGAGCCTGGGCCGTCTGCACCCCAATATCCATCGCTTTAAAAGGATGGCCATCCTGATCAACCCAGCCGGAGACGAGTTTACCGAGCCAACCTTGACTGCCAGTACCATTGAGGTCAAGCGTCTGCCAGATATCCATGGCTTGAAAATGCGATAGACTCTGATTGGGGTAGCCCACGCCTTCGACAATCGCCAGATTCCCGGCATCCCACAGTTGCTTTAATGGTGCCAGGTTGGGATGTAGTCCCAACCGTGTATCAAGATGTATGACACTGGTATCTGGAATACCCAGCGTAGGGCGCATCTGATGATAGAGCGGATCTCCAAATGGGATAACTGTATTCAAACCATCGTTTCCGCCTGCCATTTGCACCACAATCAAGGTGCGATTCCCTGCCATCTGAGCCACGCGTGAGCCATCGATAGACTGCGCCCGCGCGGAAGCTATGCCCCGGCTGAAAATGGAAGGCATAATCATACCCGCTGATACTGCTAAAAACCCATCTTTTATCATAGCTCTTCGCGAAAGTTTCATAGTTTTTCTCCCTTAATTGAGCTGGTACTCTGGCGATGCCATTATCAAGTAAAGTGTTCCCCGTACACGGTTCAGTGGATAACTCTGGCCATTCTTCAGGATGATTTGTGCATTCCCTCTGCTTGTATCCTTTGTTGTAAGGAAGTCAATGTATTGGGCGCGCCGCTCCTTATCGACGACGCCATCCAGCAGGAAAGAAGTGAAGTAATCGACAAAATGCTCAGGTGAGTCAACGTTATTGGCATCGACTATACCCTGTAGATCGATGGGTGAGGGGCGTTCCTTGCGAGTAAAGATGCCGCGAGAGAGCAAGAGATCAATATAATTCAGACGAGTCATCCAGGTACCGCTATTGAGCCAGAGCGCGCTCACTTTGTCACCCGGCCAACCGGCCACGTTGGGCGGATCAAAAAGTGTCTGTCCCATCAAGAGAGAAAGAGCTGGTAATCCGTCTCCACTTCCTTGAACATTCAAGGCCCGGTATGCGCCAACTATAAATTCAACCGGAGATTTGACACGACTGCGGTAGGCCTTTGTTGAAGAAAATTGTGGGGAGAGCAACAGGGTCCGCATTACTTCACCCATGTTGTGACCGCTCTGTACATATGTATCTACCAACGGTTTCAGGTCATCGTTGGTAGGATTTTCATAGACAAAGAACGTAAAGAGCTTACGAGAGATAAACCATGGCGTTGCCGGGTGATTGGTAAGAATTCGCACGACATCTTTGTAGTCGAAGTTTCCTCTCTGCCCAAGGAAGGTTTTGGTCAAGTCATTATGATCATGGGGCAAATAATGCGAGGTCAACCCCTTGACATGCCATCCAGTGAGCGCCGCAGCAGCCTCATAAACGTCTTGTTGGGTATAGTGCCCCAGCCCCAGGGTAAAGAGTTCCATCAACTCACGCGCATAGTTTTCATTAGGAGCCTTTTTCGTACTTTTCGTCAAGTCAAGGTAAAAGAGCATAGCAGGGTCGGCAGTGATGCCTAGCAAGATGTTATCGAAGGTATCAAAAGCGTGTTCGCGAAAGAACTGGTTCTGTACCATCATACGTCCATAAGCCCTTGCGCCTCCCACTTTATGGTAGCTGCTGACGAGTACGCCGTGCCAGAACAGTGTCATTTTCTCCAAGAGGGGCCGCTGCGTCCACGCCATACGAAGTAACCACCAGCGCTGCTGGTCAATGGGTTTCACAAGGTTCAGATTCAATGCTTTGAGGCGATTCTCAGTAGTGTCCTCTGAGACTTGCTGGTAGTTGATGAGACGATCTACAGCACC